>RFPC01000014.1 GCA_009926305.1 bacterium | reverse complement strand
ACCTACTCATAACGTAATACCTCCACTGGAATTTCTCGCAAGGTATAGTGGGCGACAATTGAGGGAACGATAACCGCCATCAACAGAACCGTGAAAAAGAACGCGCCCAACAGACTCCATGGAAATAGAAATACTACAGTCCATCCAAAGAATACTACATTCACCCGATACACAAGAAGTAACGACAGGCATAAACCAAAGAAAATTCCAAGAATCGCTGCTGCTGCCACGACACCCACAGACTCTCGTATGAGAAGTTGTCGTAAAAATGAGTACGGTGATCCAATACTGCGTAAGGTTAACTGCTCACTCTTTGCATCCAGTACAGATGTTACTAAGAGTAAAACCAGAAAAAGCGAAGCGATAGCGGTGGTAATCAATTGTAATACATAAGTAATTGTAAATGTTCCGTCAAAGATCTTCAAAGCAGTCTGTCGCAGCCCTTCTCGATCAGTAACCTGAAAGAGTTCGGGGAAATGTTCTTCTATCAACTCTTTCACATCCTGAGGCTCACTTCCCTCACGCAGAAAAACCGAAATGCCCGTAAATATACCAGAATCTCCGAATACTTCCTCGTATCGATTCTGATCCAAAAGGATAGCTCCGAGATCTGATGAAAAATCTTGAATGACACCTACAATTTCAAAAATATGCTCCTCTCCATCGCCCGCAACAAAAAGACTATCTCCTACACGTAACTTCAGTTTTCGAGAAAAGCTTTCTGACACGACAGCACCCTTGCCAGAAATGAAATCACTCCACTGAACTTGCTTCTCACCCAAGACCACGAGCGTATTCATACGTTGCGCTAACGGAGCATCAATACTCCGAATAAAAATTTGCTCGCCCTTATACACATAACTCAGCTGACGTCCTGATTGCACCCCCTCGGTATCTTGACTCTCATGCATCATCCTCACTGCTCTCTGGAGTTTCTCCGGCGTAGTATGCGGCCCCTCTTGGGGGGTAAGAAAAAGATCGGCTGAAAGTACCGTCTCTAACCATCCATTAAAGGTAACTCGAAAACTTGAGACCATCGTAGAGACACCAATCAATAAACCAAAGGTTACTGATAGCGCTCCGACAGCAAGCGCAGAGTCTCCCAATCTCATTCTGATATTTTGCATAGCAATCTGGGTACTGGGACTCAACTTGTCTGAAATCGGATCGAGAATTGAGAAGAACACAATGAGGAGAATCGGTGCTATAAGTAAAATACTGGCACTCAGTGCTGTAGGAGAAAGGAATGGCATCAACAGGGCACCTCGCATAAACAACTCGCTTGATGTGCCGTATGCCACAAGTGCAAGAAGAACAGCTCCACATCCTGCAACAAACGGATGTATGAGAAGCCTCTGACGCAGATGCTCACGTGAAAAATATGAGAGGGGTGCCTTTCGTCGAATCATAATCGCGGGGAAGGCTCCTGAAATGATACCAATCAACGCTCCAATAGCAGCACCTTCGAACAATGGGCCAATGTCGGGAGTGATACCTTCAGAGAAAAGTGGCATATACAAGGTCTGTATTGTACCTCGCACAGCACTCACGGTGTACTGACCAAGAAGATAACCACCAACCCCTCCCAAAAGCCCACCAGCCACGCCAAGCCAAAGTGCTTCCACAAGCACGAGCCGAGAAAGTGCTGACGGAGACGCTCCAATTGAAACAAATGTTGCCATATCGCGGCGACGCCTGAGGAGCAACAAGCTCACGATCTGAAATCCGAACAATATGGCTACAAACAAAGAAAGAGCCGATAGAAATACGAGATTAATCCGAAGCGCTTCACTCGTTTGAGCAAGATGTTGCGAACGAAGCGCAGGAGTCGTTAAGAATGTACTGCCTGGAAGTATCGACTCCA
This sequence comes from bacterium, assembly GCA_009926305.1. Taxonomy (NCBI): domain Bacteria; species bacterium. The sequence goes on along the minus strand of RFPC01000014.1, from coordinate 42,416 downwards.
CCTGATTTTTTACCTGTTCGTCAGAACGTTCTGCCGAAAGATAGAGATTTATCCCTGTGAGCCGTCCAGGTGTTCCAAGGAGGGTATCAACAAGGGAGAGATCTCCAATCGCTATTTTTTCACCATATACATCATAGATATGAGAGCCTGCCTCAAGAAGTGAAACAGACAGCCTATGGGTGTCGCCCGGCTTTCCTAAAAACGTAGACGACTGCTCCTCAATAAAACCCTCTAAGGCTGGAGCAAGATAAATCCGCCCATATTGAAGTATAGAAAAGTCAAATACATTTCCTGCTTCTCTCTCAGAACCCCCAAGACCTCCAACAAATTCACCAATACGACTATGGAGAAGATCTATTCCCAGCAATGTAATTTGCTCTACGCGTTCTCCATTTGCTATCCAAACCTGTCCGAGACGAAACGGAAAAATATCTTCAACCCCTTCAACGGCACGAATCCTTGGAATAACAAGATTCGCTTGAAAGGTTTCACTTCTCGGAACAATCTGAAAAGCACTCGTTCCACTCAGAAAATCAACAGTCTGTTGAAATTCCTTCAAGACCGCTTGATTTGCTAACCGAATCGATACAAAGAGCGAAACCGCTAGAGCAATAGCGCAGAGCCCGAGCACAGTAAAAATTCGCTCTCGTACGAATACACCGAATGAGTATCGAACAAGAAGAGAGGAGAACCTCACTGCAACACTCCATGAGCACTCATTTCGAGCACTCTATCAGCATCCGCTGAAAATCCCCGATCATGGGAGACCATAATCAGTGTAGTTCCTGTCTCACGCACAATCTCCTGAAACAATTCGCCAACTCGTTGAGAATTCTCCTCATCAAGATTGCCCGTGGGTTCATCCGCTAGAATAAGAGTTGGACTCAAAAGAAGTGCTCTGGCAATGGCTGTACGCTGTGCCTCACCACCAGAAACCTGATGTGGGCGCCGGTCAAGGATCGTTCCTACACCCATAAAATGAACAAGATACTCCATCCGTTCTCGTACTTTCCTCCTCGATATCCCAGCGATATCCGCTGGTAGGAGAATATTTTGAGCCAGAGTAAGATGACTAATAAGATTAAAAAACTGAAAAACTATCCCAATCTGATGAAGGCGAATGTGCGCTAACTCCTCAATCCCCTTCCCCTCATAAGACTCACCATTGAGCACTATAGAACCCGACTCATAACTCTCAAGCCCCGCTATACAGTGAAGAAGACTACTTTTTCCCAGACCACTCTTCCCAGTAATAAGAGTAAATGTTCCCCGCATCACCTCTAAGAACAAACCGTTCAGCACTGGCTCTTCTCTGCCGGGATACCCCTTCGTCAGATCACGAACGGTTACAATAGGAGCCTGGCCATCACCTCCTCTCACGATCTCTCATCCTCCTGGGGCACAAGTCGATTATTCTGCTGAAGCCTCTTTTCAATTTCTCTAAACAAACTCGTAATTCTCCTCGCATTGACTCCTAAGTCGCTTTTTCCAATTCGCGACCGCGAACGCATATGTACGATAGCCTCATTCTCTCCATCGAGCGATCGCACCTGAAGCACTATATCATCACGAAATCGGAACAGCCGAGAGACAGCAACTGCCGTAAGCTGAAGATTATCCACATCAACCCTTACATCACACCAACTCGTTTCATCTTTGACCACAGTAATAATAACCTCTAAGAGTTCTGTTGGAGATACCTGAAATATACGGGGCCTCACGAGCGGATATTTTTTTCGTTGAATGTCACCAAACCGCTCTGGATACGGCACCTGTTGGCCATGACGGTAGAGGGGAAGCGGATCGAAGGGGTCCGTCGTAATATCATTGATCGGAGGGTAGCATCCTGTCAGCATTAAGGAGGTCATCAGCATCACTATCCCCTTTCCTATCACCGCTCCGATTATTTCTACACGCTGCACTACAGTACTTCACCTGCTCCCAGACTCGTGCCCATTTCTTTCTCCACACGAAGGGTCGCTCGCAGACAGGGCATATCTTCGTTGGAAAATCGCGCTTCTTACGATTTCCCGCCATCTTCACCCTTATGAATACTCTTTCGGAACGTCAGAAACACCTCTCCTACAGACAAGCCAAATTTTGTAGCATACGCTCTGTTCAGGACAACTCCGTTTTCTTGAAGAAACATCCAGTCATCGAAGGAGAGATGCCATATATCTCCTCCTATTTCCTCTTTTAATACGTATTTCCAGTTCAACACATTTCCGTATGACTCAATCGTTCCATCTCCATCAAATGCCTCTGACTTGACGGTATAGTGATGGTCATCCTTCTTTTGAATACGGTACTCCCGTTGCAAACGCCTTCCATCACTGTACCTGAGGTCTTCCGCTAAAATGAGAAGGTCTCCCTCCTGTCTCCCATCAAGAGTGAGTACAAACGATTTCCGCATCTTTCCAAAGCGATCAAAGAATACTCCGTGTGCCTCACCCCGCCCCAAAAAGTACTCCTCAGGCAAGAACCGTGGAGAATAGTTGGCAAACTGTGATGCCTTCATTTGAGAACACCCCGAAAAGCCAAGTATTCCCACAATTAAAATAAGTATCTGTTTTAATCGACTCATATTTCCCTTCCTCTATCCTTTCAAGTTCGAAAGGCCTCCATCGATATGTAGAATATGCCCACTCACCCACGTTTGCTCAGGTGATAGCAGCCATACAACACCACTTGCAATATCCTGAGGAGTACCGAGACGCCCAATAGGATGAAGCTTTTGGGAATACTCCCGACTCGCCTGAGAACTTGTGATGCGCTCTGTAAGTGGAGTTTCAACCAACCCTGGAGCAACCGCATTTACTCTGATACCTCGTGCAGCATAGCTGGCAGCGGCGCTCCGCACCATCGCCTCAATTCCTCCTTTCGCAGCCGCAATTGCTTCATGATTTGCAAGACCGATAGAAGCCGCTGCTGATGAGAAAAACACGAATGAGCCCCCAGAGTCCCTGAGCGCCCTCACCCCATAATGCAAAACTGAAAAAGCAGAAGTCAGATTGACCTCAAGCACCTTAGAGAATTCACTCGGTGACGTAAGATGCGCTGGTTTCAGTAATACGCTTCCGACGGCATACACAACCCCATTTAATGCTCCAAGAGATGTTGCCGCCTCCTCATACGCAGCGCCAACCGATTCAACAGAGCTCATATCGAACACACCATAAGGACTATCCAGTTCCTTCGAAAGCACCTCTAGCTTTTCCTGGTTGCGTCCACACAAGAAAACTTGATTGCCCCTTGCAACTAATTGCCGGGCCACTTCACTACCAATCCCTCCAGTTGCTCCGAAAACGAGTGTCCTCTCTGCCATATAATCTTCCTATAGATACAGTCCTACTCACTACTTCCAACAGTAGTCGAGCAAAGCTCGGAAAACATACCGAAAGATCATTTATTTCGCTATTGACCCTTCCGAGTTGCAGATACGCTTCACTGAACAAAAATATAACTGAGCAATAATACAGGACTGGTGATACACCGTAATGCCTATATCTCCGAGATCGACTATCTCTTCTTAGAATTTCGTCTATCCGCTCGCTTTTGATAGCCGCGAAGGGCTCTGAGCGCATCGTTTAATTCCTCAGGGCTTACTGAATCGGGCGAACGCACTCCGGCTGGAGTAAAACGGAAATTTGGGTTTGTCGCTCCATCACTGCTCGGAGATTCTTGCGCATCTCCTTCTTGCGCATCTCCTGTGAGAGTGATTTCGCGAATAGCCCGCTTGGCATCCAAGTGATTGTCCTCCTTGGACTCTTCAGACGTCAGGGCTACCCACGGGCGATGATTGCTAGAGGATTGACTTGTAAGAAAATCAACAAGGGGAGAAAAAGAAAAGGTTCTCTTGAGCGCCTGCTTATTATTTTCTGGGATGAGATTCAATGCGAGACTCACTGCACGCTGAATTCTCTCGCTTACATGACCTGGAAACGGACGAACGGAAGAAGTATGTCGTCCTTCCTCTTCAATCTCAAACATGAGAGCACTGTCTATCTTTACTTCTCCCACATCCTGCTCCTGAGCGTGCTTATCCTTTTTTTCGTCTGCCAATTTCAAATCCAGAGTTCAAACTCGTACTGAGAGTTTTGCCAGCTTCCACATAAAAATCAAGCGAATCGGAGTAGGAAATTTCTCTTTCTATTCGGAGATTCTTTCATGATCCAATCCCACCTCTTTACTGCACCGGAGTCACTCCACATAGCGCAAAGACGAGAGCATACGAGAGGAATCCCCACGCTCCCCCAACCACCACCTGACTAAGGGTATGTCGATCGAGATACAGCCGAGTCCAACTTACCAACAACAGTAAAAATAAAGAAAGAAGCCACATCGACCACGGGAGAAACTGGAGTGAGACATAGAAAAGACATCCAACTCCACCGCTGTGGACACTCGCTTTCCATCCTCGCTTCATCGTAACGAGAGTTAATACGAACATGAGAGCCGTTGCTAAAATATGTGCAAGAACGAAAACAGAGAACAGCGCTGGGGCCTCAACGGTAGCGAGAACTGGAAGCAAACAAATGGCACCTCCACACGCGAGAAGGAATCCAACAGTTCGCTCACCAGAGGTATTCAGGTCAAGGCTCTTAATGAAACCAAAACCCCTCAATATGAGCAGCGCGAGCAGCGGAATACATCCACCAACAAGCCCAACAAGGTATGCGACATCAAAAGGATTGAAGACGTGGCCAACTCGGTTGGTTTTCATTAAGAGCTTTTGGACCACCTCTTCTCCACCCTCAAATACCTCTGAGGTTGATACAAAGGAGAGGTCCATTATTGAAAAGGGAGTGGAAAATCCCACGGTTACCGCAACAGCAACTACCAGTGCCGTAAGGAAAAAAGTAAACGGAGGAGCGCCAAGATTCGTGAGAATACGGGCGAGAACCCGTGTCCCTCGCTCGTCTATACTGAACTCCTTATGAACTCCCTCAACAACGGTCACGCTATACCCTCAATACAAATGCCCCGATTACCATAAAAGAGTACATGATTCGCGGAGTTAAACCAAATAATCGCCATCAATCTGCTATTGTAAATAAATTCAGAGATTTGCACAGAAGGAGGCCTCTGTGTTTCTTCTTCTCCGGATAGCAACTGATCACTCAGTCGGCTGAGCTCTCTCTAGAGACTAAGGTCGCGACGGCAATTGAATCAACGAACCGATCTAACCCCTCAAGAACCCGTACCTGGTACTGGAACTCACTCTCAGCGTTTTTTTGAGTAGGAAAACAAACCTCATAAAGTTCCGTGCTGTTTTGAGCTTCGGCTTGCACACCCTCTGTTCCGACATTCCACTCTACAGTAATACCGTCGTTCTCTCCCGAGATGAGTCGAACGAGCGTCCCGTGCTCGAACTGGTATGTTAGGCTTTTTGCTTCACCGACTACGCCAACAAGAGCATCAAGCAGCACACGCTGGGAGGCTTCAACTACCTTCACCTGCTCCTCTTCCTCTGTCCCGGTCCTCTCCATCCATCGTAAGAAGGTACTTGTAATGGACTCTTTCTTTCGTTTTCTCTTTAACCTGACCATGCTGATGCAGCTCCATTGAAATACCTCTCTAAGGTATTGAATTTAAGATAGGCATCCACTTGTCTCACCACCGATAACCAAGGTTATAAACTTTTTCTGAAGCAGGTAGCATAGTTTTCCCGATAAGGGAGATTAAAAAAGATATTCTTCGGATTCTCAGCTAGTTATCCCAATTAATTTATCGCTCTACAATAAACCGCCATTTTATGCGCCAAACCCTTTAGCAAACTCGCCTATCCCCCGATGGCACACAAGTGGTTGGGAATGCTTGAAGAGGCAGGCGAAATGCCATTTTCTACCTCAAGCGGAGTAACCTGACCCAAGGGATAGTAAGAGTGATGTTTAAGCAGTTTTTCTTCATTTGTATCGGTATTTTTCTTACCCTTGAGACCGCGAAGTGGCCGGGTCTTGAGCATCAGATGGCGTCACTCACCCTGCTGGCATTCGCTTACGCGTTTCTTGCCGACTCAAAGGCATCAAAGAAAAAGGGCTCTTCCTGAGGGAAGCGGGACTCTAACCTATCGGTCTGACTACAAACAGCAGACCCTTTCCACACTCAAACTGGTGATTCTCGGGTATCAATGAGGACCCCTTTCCCCCACGGGGACTCTTTATCCATCTTTTGGCTTAGAGGTTGGTCAGATAAAACATCTGTTGTAAGCTCGTGGCAAAGAGCGACAAGGAGAGCGGAAATGGGATTCACAAACTTTATATCTGAAGCGGAAGCGATGCATGTGTGTGGAGTCTCAGCCAAGACACTCGCTCGGTTCGCAGAAGCAGGATATCTCTCAATTGAAAAAGAGTCTGACGGTCTAAAACTCTATTCTACCAATGAGCTTGAAAAGGTGTTCGGAAAAAGCCCAATGACCAAGCGTGTTTTCCGTAAAGAGGCTTCGGGGCTGCGCGAATCCGTTACCGTATCTTCAACACCGAACTCTGCGGGCTCTTCTGAACTGGACGTCTCGGCACAAAGTGAGAGTGAGACCTTATCTCGCAATGAATCCGTAACAGGATTAAGTGCTCTTACTAATAGTTCAGACTCTCAGCTTTCTTCAAATGATTCTGAGAGTGTTCAACAATGCGCCCCCACTCCCGATACCACAACGGAGCAGCGGATGAACTTGAGCGCAACTCCTCAGCCTTCGGCCGAGAGCGTTAATACGGCTGCAGATCCAAATAGCCAGGAGGTGTCATCTCCTATTGATACAAAGACTCGAATAATACCACCGATTCCCTCGTCGCCATCTCAACATGAGGAGTCACCTCCTTTAAGAGAAACAAATGAAGAAGTTCTCACTATAGATGAGAGAGAAGAACTCATACATCTGCGGGCAGACAATATCGTTCTCCAACGGGTAAATGAAGTGAATGAAAAGATCATCGAGCTACGAGAAGAACGGATTCAAGAGGTAACGAAAGAACGAGACTGGTTGCGAGAGCGTGTTGAGAAGCTGGAGCAAAAAGCTGAACGAGACCAAATTCTTCTCATGTCAGAAACGCAACTCCTCAGACAAGTGATGGAGCAACATGCCATGCAACGCTCCCCAATGAGAAAAGCCCTTGAATGGATTGGCCTGGTCGAACCACCAAAATCTCCATTCCAATCCGGAAAGGATCGAGTGGTACTCGGTGATCAGTAGCCATAATGGGACCTGTCAACATCAAGCAAGACGCTCAAGTATAAAAAATACCCGCCGCTCATCGTCTTGGAGCGGGAAAAGATTATAAGAGTCAGACAACAATTATGGCTTAAGGCTGTACTGAGGGTGTCGCTTCGTCAACGTGCACTTCAACACGTCTGTTGACTGCTCGAGCCCAGTCCGACTCTCCAGCTACCAACGGTTGAGATTTTCCAAAGGTAACTGTTGAAACTCGCTCTGGCGAAACGCCTAGGGCAATGAGCTCTTCCCTTAAAGACTCTGCTCGCCGAGAGCCGAGGTTTTCGTTGTACTCCTCAGTCCCAATGAAATCAGTGTGGCCTTCGAGCACTACATGTACATCACTCTCATCTTCTAAGAGGTCTGCTATTTGACGAGCTCTGCCCTTGCCCAGCTCTGTGAGCTCACTCTTATCAAAATCAAAGTTTACATTAGGGAAAAATACTTGCCTGATGGGCTCATCCACTACCGGTTCTGCAATGGCCATCTCAACTGCCTCCGGAGTGATAGAATCGTAGTTATACGGCATAACACTACGGCAGTCAGGAGAGGAGTGGTCCGAAGAGAAACATTCAGGTTGTCGATAATCGAACGGGTCTCTATACCCCATGACGCTCCTATGGGTCTCGCTCGAAGAAGCAAGATAACTGAGCGGTCGAAAAACAAGCTCACGGGCCACCCACCCAATTGGATGAAAAATGTAGGAGAGAACTCGAAGTGGATGCGACTCAGAATCTCGATAATGTGGAGCCACATGATACGTTGAAAGCCCGTTATCCCGAGGCAGCTGATCTTGCGCGCTCGCCTCAAAGCACAGTCCTGTACAGATTACGACCAATAACGAAAAAACTATGGAACGAAAAAGCATCTTCTTCATTTGAACAAACCTCTGATAAACAGACATGACCTTCATCAAGAAATTACCATACTCTAAGATAGATGAGCTATCGAAGAGTTTGTTTGCAAAGAGAAAAATAACCTTGTTTGAATAGCTTGGTTCTGGCGATGCAGAATCATCAGCAAGCTCTTGAGTTTATTCATAAAGCTACTGAAACATTCTCATCATCATCTTGTAGCGCAGATGTAACCCGCTGAATACCGCATGGCTGCAATGTTCTCGAATCAAGCTCTACGAGAACTGCATTGAACTCAAGCCCCCCCTTTGCTGGTCGGTAACTCGACGGCAAACCGGTTAGAAATCGATCAATGGCAGTTTGAGCATCCATCCCAATGACACCAGCATGAGAGCCCGTCATTCCCACATCGGTAATTGCAGCTGTACCACGAGAAAGGATGCGAGCATCAGCAGTAGGAACATGGGTATGCGTACCAAAGACCATGGTAAGACGACCATCGAAGTGTCGAGTAAACGCTATCTTCTCAGAGGTAGCCTCAGCATGAAAATCAACAATTCGAACCGGCACATCCGTAAAGTGATTCTTAATTACACTCTCGACATACTGGAACGGACAATCAAGTGCTCCCGACATAAATGTTCTACCGAGCACATTGATTACCCCAACACGAACTCCATTGATTTCCCGAATAATCCAACCACGAACCGCCGCCTCTCCAATAGGATAATTTCCAGGGCAAATACACGAATACTCCGCTCCTTTTAACAAAGTCGCAACTTCACTACGACGCCACGTATGATCTCCGAGCGTGACAACATCTGCACCTGCCTTTACTAACTCTTGGTAACACTTTAGGTCAATTCCAGAGCCTCCCGCTGAGTTCTCTCCATTAACCACCACGAAGTCAACTTCATACTCCGTTCGCACCTTTGATAAGGTTTTTTGAAGCACCTCCCTTCCGGGTCGCGCAACAACATCCCCCACACAGAGAATTTTCATACTTCTCTTACTCCTCTACCGCTTCAGCACACACAATCAATTCTTGTTCGGTGCACAAAAAATCCATCGCTACATCATGATGGGCCGGATGCAGCGTTGCTACCGTCTGCAATTCCCAACAAACCCCCACAACAGCCGAGCTTCGCATCTCAGACTTCCCAAGAAACCTATCGTAATATCCCTTACCTCGCCCCAGTCGGTTACCAACTCTATCGAATGCAAGTCCTGGAACAAGTACAATCGTCCGCGATGCATCTTGCTCAGCACTATACAAGTCGCCAGCTTCAAAGCACGGCTCAGGTATTCCAAATCCTCCTGGTTCAACCTCCCGCGTCCAATCTCGTCCAATTGATACGAAATCCATTGAAAAATCTGGGTTCGAGCGGGGCAGGTAAAAGCTGCGCTCATCGCCTAACTCACTGATCAGCAGCGAAAGGTCCACCTCTCCTGGAAAGAATGATGTCCAGGCTAAAATATGAGAATAGCCACGAAACTGTTTGGAACTGAGAATTGAGACAAGCCTCTCAGAAGTTTGTTTACTGGCTGCCCGAATCCATCGACCGTCTAAATTTGAGAGAAGACGCTTCATATCTGAACGAATCTCTTGATGGGATTGCTGGCTCATTTCTCTCCTCCTGAACTCTTGGCGATAACACCCCAATCATTCTCATGATCTTAAGGATAAGCGGTTTTGACGAAGATTTCCACTAGGGGCCATAGCACTCCCAGCCTCTCCTCCTCCCTACTGCTCAGAAAGAGCTCCTCAATCAAGTTTTCGAACAGATATTCCGATGATGAATCCTCTCTCTCATGAAAGGACTCCTAATAAGAGTAGGAATAGGTATCGAACGAAAGAAACGGGAAAGGGCTCAGTGCTGAGAATCACTCCTCTATTGCTCACTTTTGTACTCCTTAGTGCTTTACTCCTCGGTGCAAATGCATCTGCATCTCCCATTTCCAACTCCTTCCCCCTAACGAATACAGCTCCAAATAGAATCGAAGTCGATACTGCCGAGGCACACGTTCAAAGCACAACGACATCATGGGAAGAGGAAGGAAGCCGGATTCTCCATCTTCTTGTCGGGGATGATACGTACTCTTTTCTCGGCTTTCAGCCTCGCATTAAGGTAATTACCGCATCGCTGCCTATGGCCTCCCTTCAGCCAAAAGAAGAAATTATTCTCTCAACAGGCATTCTCAATCTGATCGGAGATGATGAGGAGTTTGCTTTTATTATTGCTCATGAGATCGCCCACCGGATGCTCCGACATAATGAAATGACAGAGACCACTCATTCAGACTATCGACAAGAAATAGAGGCAGACGCCTTGGCATTAGAACTGATGAGTGGCTGCAATATGGGCAGCAGTGGGGCTAGCTCACTCCTTCAGAAACTCGTTCACTTTGGCGGAGAGCACGGGTTTCGGCTCGGGGACTATTACCCCACCCTCAAGCAACGAAGCTCTCTTATAGCGACCAAAAAAGAAGCACTATCGCGCTCTTAGACCGAACCAAGAAACTTCATGAGGCAACTCGGCCAACCAAATATCGTTTCAAAAATAGTCAAATTATCCCTTCAAGTTCACCTCGTGCTCTGCCGACTCTCTAGAAAGGAAGAGAAGTTGAGTCGTGGGAAGTCGATTCAGTTTCCTAATGCAGGAAGGTGCGAGGTAGATGAGCCATTACGAAAACGAATTATATCTTACCCCCAAGGAACGGAAAAAAGCCTTAATATTAGTCGTTGAGACCGATCCTGCCCAACGACACAACATGCGCTCAACACTCCAAAAGCTTGGCTTTGGCGGGATAACCGATGTTCCAAGTCATGCAGCTGCCATTGAAAAGATTCAGACAAGGCCAGTTACTCATATTATTTTCGATGCAAAAAAAACGAACATGCCGCCGAGAGACTTCGTCAGTCAGGCCATGGAACTGGACTCCCGTTTAATACTGATACCGACTTCGTTTGAACCAAGCGTAGATGACGTCTTTGACCTCTTATGTCTTGGCGCTCGAGGATATCTTGTAAAGCCATTCACGATGGATACAGTGGATGCGGCTGTCATCGGTGCCACGAAGGGAGAGCCGATCGCTGAATCGGTAAGGCAAGCAAAAGACCGCAATGAAGCGCTCATTGCGATTCTCATGTCGAGCCTCGATAAAGTCGCCACCTTGATGAGACAAGCAAAACAGTTCGAAACCGCAGAACGAGAAGTCCCGCGTGCCCTCAGAGGGTTTCGGGTCTCAGCGGACCTGGCCCAGACATTTGCAAAAGGTGGAGAAGAAGGGCTCATCAAAGCATTACAAAAGTTCTGCATTGATCGAAGTAAAGGACCTGCTTCGCGGCTGGGTCGTCTCAGAAAACGTCTAAAAACTTCGAGAAAAGAAGAAGCTATTGGAGCCTAAAAGAGACGCGTTTGCCTGCCTTATGCCCTGCTTAATGCACTCTATCCACAACGACTGATACTCCCTCCCTCGCAGCTCACTGGGTTTCTTCTGATTGAATCAGCGCTAAAGATGAAACTCCATTATCCTTGCTACAATCCCGCTGGTCGGTACTAGACTCCCGCCTTCTCTACCTGAAAAGAAGTCGTTTCTAGCTCTTGAGCAAGTAAATTATAGGAGCGCGCCACGAGTAGCTTTCTCGTATCAGCATTGGTGATCCCGCCAGCGTCTTGCACGGCCCGAGAAGTCGATGGATCGGCGCTCACTGATAACGGCACCTCACGTCCACTCAGCCCTGTTAAGCTTCGATACGCTTTCGATATCTCTCCCATCGCAGGACGGTTCGTATAAGCAGATTGTGTTACAAGCTCGCCAAGCAAAGCCTCCGCCCGAGTCGCTGCCTCAACCACTTCATTATCTGAACTTGCCTGTAGAAGGCTATCCATTATGCCAGTAAGTTGAGTAAGCTTTTCGGATGTCTCAGTGCTTAATTCTGCTGAGGCGAGTCCGCGCTCATATCTTGCTTTTGCAATTTGAAATACTTCGTCAAGCGACTTCGTTTCTCCTCTTGGCGCACAGCTCGCCAAAAACCCGAGGCCCACCACAACTGCGAATAAGAAGAAATGTCTTGTGAAAGATCGTATACTCATCATCTACTTTTTTCCTTGAGATAAATGTACTTCCTAGCGTAGCTCCTGATACGAGGTACCCAATCTCTTTCGGGCGGAGGTGCTGTTCAGCACTTCCATTCACCTATCACGAAGTCATGCTCGACTCTATACTGCATCATTTTATGATTATGGTTCAAGGGGCATCTCTCGCTCCTCATCAGAGAAGACCAGACTTATCAACTCCCCCCGTTCATTCACAGGCGGTGAACTTGGGAAGTATAGCGTGAATCGGGTTCCACGTCGTGTCTCACTCTCAACCTGAATTGAACCCCCGTGAGCATCAACAATACTTTTCACAACAAATAATCCAAGTCCTGTTCCTGAAATTTCGCGATGACGGTCAAGGCGGGCATACCGGTCAAAAATTCGGCTCAATTCAGCCGCTTCAATTCCCGAACCAGTATCAGTTACAACAACACACAGGTCGTCCTCCTCTCCCAGCGAAGCCTCGACCTGTACCATCCCTCCGCGGGGAGTAAACTTGAGCGCATTACTCAAAAGATTACCCATAGTGCGTATAAATCCAATCTTATCCACTTGAACTTCAACTTCCCTCGGGAATGAAAAACGCAGGTCTATTCCTCGAGAGTCTGCAATCGTCTGGTAATTTCCTTCGATCTCTTCTAGAAGCCGCGAAAGACTCTGAGAGGTGGGGCGAAGCACGAGGTTCCCCTCTTCAATACGACGTGCACTCAGAAACTCATCGATGAGATTGACCACGCCATGTGCCGCCGACTGAACTCGAAGAAGAATCTGCGATGCTTTCTCGTGCTCACGTACCAAGTTACTGACAAGCTCAGCTCCGGTGATAATAGCCCCCATCGGTCCCTTTAAATCGTGAGTTGTCGTTGAAAGAAGCTCTCGCTGAAATCGCTCGCGCCTCTTCATTTCAGTGATATCCCGCACCCAAAGAACAAGCTCTCTTTCACCGTCTGTCTGTTGAGCCTTGCCATTTTCTTTTTGCAGAAGTCCAGCCCGTTCAACACTTCCATACCCAAGCTCTGCATCAAGTCCAGATAATGTCACTCCGTAGGCCCTGAATTCACTCCCACATAGACTCACTTCCGTATTCCAGACAGCTCCCCCCGAAAGAGTTCCGAGCTTCATCCGCAATTGATCCTTCAACGAGTTTCCATGCGTGAGCCTATGCACATCAAACGAAAAGAGATTATTCGCTTCCCCTCCGCACCTCGTAAAAAATAGTTCATAGGCTCGATTCCAGTAACGGACAATTCCATCACGAGTTACAAGAGCCAATCCATCATCACTATTCTCTATTGCCACTTGTAGCTTCTTCCGCTCCTGCTCCAACTGTAGAGAGGCATGCACTCGTGCGAGAGAAAGACGAAGAAGCTCGCGAAAGTCAGATTCGAAACTTTTTAGAATGAAGTCCTTTGCACCAAATCGCATAGCTGCAACCACGTTCTCAATCCGAGTAGTAACCGTGAGCACGACGACAGGAACTCCCTCTTGAATCTCCTGAAAATCTTTTACGTGGGTAACCCCGTCTGAGTCCGGCAAACTGAGGTCCGTTACAACAAGGTCAAAATGGCACGAGGAGAGCTTCGTCCTCGCCTCCGAAACCGTCCGCGCGATCTCAAGCGAGTGCACGACTGGCTCAAGAGCACGCTGAATGAGCAGACTGTGCCTTGGGTCATCCTCCACCAACAGGGTTTTTATAAACAGGGGCTTACCCTCATGAGAAACATCGAACTGGCTCATACTATCATTCAGCCTACCCCATAAGGTCCTTACCCCACAATTTTTTCATGCCTATATCAATTTCAGCTGCTGATTTGTTTGACCTGAGCCGACAGTTGCTCTTATTATCTGGGGCATGATTAAACCAGATTTTTGGATACATGAGTTCGGCTCCAATGGGGGCATTCAGCCCTTTAACCCAGAGCAGGTCAATCCTGCGAGTTATGATGTTACCCTCGGAAATCACTGGATATGCCCCACCCGTGATCCTGAAGAAACTCGGGCTGATCACTTTACACTCTTCCCAGGCGAGGTGATTTTAGCGACAACAGCTGAGGTCATTCAGTTGCCACGAAATGTGGTCTGTGACCTAAAGCTCAAAAGTTCGCTCGGTCGGCTTTGGCTCAACCACAGCCTGAGCGGGTGGATTGACTGTAATTTCCAGGGTCAGGTAACGCTGGAGCTCCAAAATCTCGGCCCATATCCGCGAGAACTCGCAGCCGGTATGCCAGTAGCTCAACTTGTGTTTCTTACAATGGAGGCCGAGCCAAAGGTGGCCTACGGCGAGAATGGAAAAGGCCACTATCAAGGACAAAAGGGAGCGACCCCTGCATGGGATGAGCAATTATTTCCAAGGGTTACAGGGCCAAAGCAAAGCTCCCGATAAGGGTCCCTGTTAGTATCGGGTCCCTATTGGCATCTCCTCAAGTAGGAGCCTCTTGCTTCAATAGCTTTCGCTTTCTTCATTAGCTCGAGAACGGGGCCCCTAAGTGGCTCTCGAGCTCGAACGAGCTCCGCTCATCTGGGAGGAGATGAACCCTATCAGCCCTCTATGGGCAAATAAGTCCGTGAAAGCATGGCCAAAAGTTGATTTTCTTTGACCAGAGCATTACCATGATGCAGATGGGAAGGGCTTAGAGGAGCTGTTCCCCTAGCACAGACTGGGGCGTAGTGACATGAAAAGCTTCTAATGGAACTTTAAACGCCCGCCCTTAGGATTTTATTAACAGGCTAATAACAACGTAAAGAACAGGCTAGAATGGCAAATCATAAGTCAGCGCTCAAAAGGATGCGTCAAAACCAAAAAATACGAGACAGAAACAGAGTCGCTCGCGCCTCAGTTCGAACTGCGATTAAGAAGGCAAAGGCTGCTATTGAGTTAAAAGATAAGACGCAAGCACAAGAGCTTGTTAAAATCGCTGAAGTTGCTATCCAGAAAGCTGCGAGCTCTGGGCTCTACCATAAGAACAACGCGAACAGAAAGGTTGCACGCCTCGTTCAGCAAGCACAGAGCATAGCTTAACAGCGTACAGCTTAACAGTGCTTAGCTTAACAGTGCTTAGCTTAACAGTGCATAGCTTAAACGAACAGTGCCTTCCCTTAGCGCTTTCTAGGGGTTCCTATCGAGATGCTGCAGCAAGGAAGCAAAGTCGCTCTCCTGACAAGAACGGTCGCCTTGAGAGCATGAACCACGGATTATCATTATAACAGCCGGAGCATCTTGAAATCTGCCCGTCAGCCGTTACAGAATTTTCTTCCCGAAACGCACTATGAAGAGCGTCCGGTCGGGGAGAGCGTTCAATCGATAATCCTCCATTCGATGCATAATCCTCAATGCACAGAAGACCCCTACTCGCTCCAATCTTGCAAAGATTGCCTTGAAAAGCTTGAGCTTTCCGTTCACTACCTCATCGGACTTGATGGAGAAATCTGGAGTCTCGTTCCTGAACATTTGAAAGCATGGCATGCAGGAGAGAGCGTCCTGCCGCACGATGGCAAGACGGGAGTAAATGCTTTTAGCATTGGCATTGAGCTTGTCGGCTCAGAGACAACGTCACCTACAGAAGAGCAATACACGTCTCTCGTATCCCTATGCGTCGAAATTATAAATCGTCACCCGATTACCTCCATCTATGGTCATCGACATATCGCCCCAACGCGAAAAACAGACCCATGGAACTTTGACTGGGAACTTCTCTCTCACTCGCTCCGAGAGATCATACCGACGCACAATCTAATCCTGCCCGAAGCTTGTCATCCTTAAGAATCTTTTTCCCAGACTCGGCGAGAAAAAAGAGAAGTAAAGAAGAAGAGGGAAATACCACTGAGAAGCCCACCGAAGTGAGCAAGGAAGCTAACCTGTGGGGTTGAGATATCAAAAAGAGTCTGTAGCGCTATGATAACAAGCACAGACTTCAACTGCTCTCGATGATACAAAGAGCCCGACTTCCAATAAGAGATAATGTAGAAAGAAAAGTAGCCGCCGACTAATCCCATAACGCCACCTGATGCACCAATCATCGGCTTTGGATCAATCAAGCTGAACCACATGAGCATCAACATCCAAAGCGAAGCGCCTATTACTGCAAGGATGAAAAAAGACAAAAATCTTATATTGCCCATGTATCGAGCAAGAAACGGCCCAAGCAGGAATATTCCAAGACTATTTGAGAGAAAGTGAAGCCCGCCGGCGTGCACTAATCCACAGGTAAGAAGTCTCCACCACTGATCATAAACAATAATAAGATATGGATCGAAGGCAAATAGTGAGAGCACGCGTTCATGACCAAATAGAAGCTGCGCAAAGAAGCCACTCAAAAGGATGCCAAGAATTATCTGAACGCCTAAAGGCATTCCCTGTGGAAGAGCCGAGTCATCCTTCACGGATACATTCACGGAAGCGAAAAGAGCAGAGTGTAGTTCTTCGGGAGCATAAGAACGAAGACATCTTACCATACGTTCACGACTGGCTTGTGAAGGAAGAGTGGTCATATACCTCTGCAGCACCTCTTCAAAAACATCACGTCTGCCTTGGAAGAGCAGCGCAAGAAGTCTCATTTGCATGAAAAAAGGAGAATATCGTCTTGCCCCATCTTCTAAAATTACTCTCGAGAATTTCTCTAATTCATCCCATGCCTGTGAAAAAAAGAGCAGTCGTGCTCTTGCATAAATAGCAACAAAGGATGGAGTAGTTGCTATTTGGAGCAGCATCTCTTGCTCACTTTGTGATATTTCAAATGAAAACGACTTTTCGATGAAAATAAGCTTCTTCCATAAGTGGCCCCAGATCCTAAACAGAGGAACGAGAGATACACGGTGTAAAAGCTTGGAGAGACGCTCCAGCTCCCCTTCTTCAAAGAGCATGATCACTTTAGAGAGGAGTATCTGCTGAAGTATGATTCCGAAAAGCCATGGGAGAAAGACGAGATAGCCTATAACAGAGGGCAAAAAAAGTGCCCCAACTGAGAGAGCAGCGAGTATAAGAATAGCGCACCAAAATAGTGTCCGTAACTCTATCTCACTGCGACCCCGAGTACGGAGAGCAGTTAATACCGCTCCAATTCCAACTAACCATGCAAGAATATAGTTTGCATCCACTCGATACTCTAAAAAGGCAAGTCCGTTAGAACTCAGGAAGTACAGCTTCTGAATAAATTCGCTGAGCTACCGTTGATGTCAGATCCTCAAGCGCCTGTTGTTCCTGTCCTCGACTCACTTCTCGGTCGCTCAGATTAGAAAAGTCTGATGTTCCCATCGACCCGCCAGCAAAGTCAGCCGAAGAGGTCACGACAACTCCACTCTGAGCTCCAAATGCTTTCGAAACACGCAGATTTCCCGTCCTCCAAAGGAGCACCCCATTACGCCGTCTCAATTCAGATTCCACGGTCATCACCGTAAACATTTGCAGTGCAATATCGGTGTTAGACGTCGTGGCTCCTCTCTCCTGAAGCACACTGCTAATAGTCGTATCGAGTGTTGCGTCGGCCTCAGATGCGCGATCTACTACTGTGAGCACACCATACCTTTCAAACTCGTCACGCAATGCCTCTGTAAGCAGATTATCCACCTGTGCTTCCGTACTCTGATTCGATACCCTTGGAATATAAACGGTACGGATATCTGGGGGTAGAGCGCTCTCTGAGCCTCGAAACTGATAACCACATCCGCCGACGAAACCAGTTACGAATAAGGAAATAGCGAGTACTCCAATGCGAGTACTGTCCACAAGATTTTGTCTCATCTTGGATAGAAGAAAACCTGCTCGGATTACTTTTAACTCTTTCATGCTCTCCCCATTACAATTGACCACAGCCTTAAGATCACAGCTTTATGATCATAGCCTTATGATCATGACCTTACGATCATGGCCTTAGTCTGACACAGCTCTTCAACCCTTAACAGAGCTCGATTCATCCCATATTCCACATCCGATGCACGGAGGCTTTTCCTCTACAATACGCTTATCTCTCGGGAAAAGCTGCCGAATAAACGCATAGGTTCCAGACCATGCAAGCTCAGCTGCACGCTGATGGTATCCCATATCCAATCCGAACTCCTTTTTATACTCATCCGCTCTTGGATTCATAAAGCTATGCCGTGCACCCGCCAAAACCAGAAGCTCTGCGTCAGCGTTTGCCTGCCGCATTTCGTTCTGAAACCTCTCTCGCTCCTCCTTTGGTATGAGCGTGTCATGCTCTCCAACGAACACCAGTATGCGAGATGCGATCTTACCACCTTCAATCTTTGAATCGAGTCCCCCATGAAAACTCACAACTCCCGAAAGCGGAAGATTAAGTCTTGCCATATCCAGCACGGTACTACCGCCAAAGCAAAAACCGAGAGCAACAATCTTTTCCTTATCTACGTCTGAATGCGATGAGAGATACTTCAATGCCGCACGAAACCGTTTCTCTCTAAGCCCTTTCGTCTTAAGAATTTCACCTGAGAAGCGCTTAGCGTCCTCCGGATGCTTCGCAACTCGCCCATTGCCAAACATATCTATGGCAAATGCTACTATTCCGAGCTCTTTCGCGAGTCTTATAGCCGCCTCTTTAATGAACTCATCATGGCCCCACCACTCATGCACAAGTATAGCCGCAGGAGTCTGACCAGTGGCATAGATGGTATCAGGCAGGACTAAATAGCCCTTAAGAGGAACATCTCCATCATAATACTGAACCGCTTCTCTCTTTACTTCTGCCTGCAATACAGAAGCAGCCAAGAACAGTGAAACGAAAAAAACTGATATAACTCCCTTTCTCAGACAAGCCATTTTTATTCCTCCAATCATCATTCCGGTGCCTCAGCACCTAGAAAGAGCACCAGACCAACTGCCGAGAGCACAATATTTGCTGCCCATGCTGACAGCAATGGTGGCCAAAGCTCAGCTCTTGATAATGCAATCGCAAGAGAGTGAATAATGTGGTACGAGAAGCCCGTTATCACTGCCGCTAGAGCTGCTCCTGCCAGACTTTTTGTTCGACTTGAGCCAACCGCAAACGGGATGACTAATAAAGGAACAATGAGATTAATGAAAGGGAAGGCCAACTTCGAATACAGATCACCAAGATAGCTCGTGGTAGATAGCCCATTCCTCTCTTGCTCTTGAATAAACTCTTTTAATTCACGATAACTCATCGTCGCAGGATCCGTCTTCGTAATATAGAACTTTTTTGGACTAGCACTAATCGGAAGGGGTAAAGATTGAAAGTCGAGCTTGTTACTCATTCCCTGACTGTCAAAGCTCTTTTCCACAACACCACTCATATTCCAACCAAGAGAATCACTCAGATAGACTGCCTTATGAGCATCTCGTCTTCGTCGCATTAAAAAAGAACTATCAAGTGAAAGAATAGAGAGGTCAAGAAGTGCATTCTCCCTGGAGTCAAATAATGAAATAGAATAGAAATCATCGCCCTCTCGAAACCAAAATCTACGACGGTCGTAATGGCCATCCTGATCGCGTTGCTTAATATCCACATTCCACATTTCGTGCACGCGACGCTGAGAGTATGGGATAACGGTTTCGCTCAATAAAAAAGAGAATAAGGACACACCTAAACCAACAACAAAGATTGGGCGAGACAAAGAAAAAAGGGTAAATCCAGAGGCCCGCATTGCAGTCAACTCAGAACTTCGTGTTAGAAGTCCGATCGTAAAAAGAGCAGCTACCAGCATACTGATGGGAAGCGTCATCAGAAGAAAATATGGGAGCTTGAGCGAAAAGTATGAGAGCATAGTCCCGAATGATGACTCTCTTTCAAGAATAGAATCTATACGATCAAAGAAATCAACAAAGAGAAACAGTGCACTGAAGATAAAAACACTAAGCGCTAGATTCCTGATAACCTGGTGATAAATATAGCGAGTGATAATATTCATCTCTGCTCTTTTTCGCTCTTCTTGATCTCCAGTGTCTTCTTGCCCATATCGCAAACAAGACTCTCTAACTCCTGAGCCCCTCCATCACTTATAGTTGATCAGCTGGACGCGTCACTTTATAACCCTCTGGGATACGGAAGAGGCCTTCTGGTACCGACTCTTGGGTAATACGTGTAATTAGCGTCGAGGAGCCTTTGCTCCCATTTTTGTATTGGATTGTCTCGAGTGGAACACCATCTATCTGACCCATTGCAGCGTACGGATTGTTTAACATTGACTGCAGGGGAGTCTCATGGAGTGTCTCAAAAAGATTCGAGAAAAAATTTCCCATGGATGCGAAGGCACGTACCGCCTCCTCTCCTCCATCTATCGAGCTTTTTGGAGCGATCCAATATTCAAAGGATATCTCCCCATTTCTCGTAACAAGATACTGCGCGCATTCCGTTCCTAAGAGTTTCTTTGTTTTCCCCGTTTGGGTGACCTGCAAGGAGGCCTCTTGCTGCTGTCCCTGGGATGGCATTTTTACTCCCATCATTTGCTGCATCTTTTCACGTTGCTCGGCCGACATATGCTGCATTTGCTCTTGCATTCTCGCCATGATGTTTCCAAGCCGTTGCCCCATTTTCTGGAAGTCAGCCTCTGTCATAACCGTAGCCTCTTTGCGGCTTGCATCAACCACGATGATTCCTTCCTTTGGACCTTTAAAGATCATTTCACCTGCTGCATCCCCTTGCCCATTACTCCCGAACATACGGATCATCCCATTCTTTACAAGAATCTTTCCTTCGCCACGTGGACTCGTGATATGAAGTGTGACATCTGCTGAAGAGACAGAGGGAATACTTACGAATCCAACTATCGTGAGTACGAGATGAAATAAACAAATGTATCTAGGCTGCATGAGCGCTCTCCTTATCCCTTTTTAACGTTCCTTACACTAAGTCGCTTCGGCAAGACATCGAGGTACTTTACCAGCCCCACTCCTTTCTTTCTCAAGCCTACCATCTCGTGAGAAAATTCTGTCTCTAAATTTCGAGCCCATGTCATTACTCGCTCGTGACGGGTTTCTATCTCACGTAGCTGCTCAGAAGATAGTCTTGTGAACTCATCACTCGCTAACAACTGGTCAAAGGTATCTGAGTATTGCTCAAGAAGTTCGAGCTTCTTTTCCGCAGATGCACCACTCTCATCCAGTATATGGCGGGTGAGGTCAAGAAGTAGAATGGAGAGAGACGAGTCTGAATCTTTCATGACACTATACAAGCATACTGCTTCACAACGAAAAAGATAAAGCTTCGAAAGAACTCGGAAAGGGGGTCCGTTAGCACTCTTTTCTCTCCTGTACTCACCAAACCCTCAACACTCAGCATAATACCCACAGGAAATTACAAACGGTATGTACGCGCAGCTCTCTAGCCCAGCAAAGAGGAGAAGCTAAGATTTGTCCGTAAGCTGTTATAGGTTGGAGATTATGCTCCAGTAATCGAGTAACCGCCGTCGACGTATATGGTCTCACCAGTAACGCCTGACCCCAACTCACTCAAGAGGTAAAGGGAGGTACCAGCAACATCAACAGTATCCACTGTTCGACGAAGCGGAGCCTTTTCAGAAAAGTGCGCGAGCAGCTCTTTAAATTTTGGAATACCCGAAGCAGCAAGTGTTTTAATGGGGCCTGGAGAAACAGCATTCACTCGTATGCCGCTCGGTCCAAGGTCAGCAGCAAGATAACGAACGCTTGCTTCAAGCGCTGCCTTCGCAACTCCCATCACGTTATAATTCTCAACAGCCCTTTCGGCACCAAGATAGCTCATAGTTATGATACTCGAGCCTTCTTTCATCATTTTCTTTGCACGACCTGCTACTGCGACAAGTGAGTAAGCACTTACGTCAAGAGCAGTATGGAAACCACTTCGAGATGTCTCTGAGAATGGATTTTGAAGGTCTTCTCGTTCAGCGTATGCAACAGAGTGCACCACCCCATCAAGAGTTCCCCATCGCTCCCCAAGCTCAGTAAAAAGGTTCTCTATCTCTTCATCAGACTGGACATCACAAGGGAGAATCAACGACCCTTGGAGGGATTCTGCAAGTGGACGGACTCTTTTTTCGATGGCCTCATTCACATACGTGAATGCGAGCTCTGCCCCCTGTTTGTGGAGCGCCTCAGCTACCGCCCAAGCAATGCTTTTTTTGTTCGCTACTCCGAGGACGAGGACTTTCTTTCCTTGAAACATCTTTTCTCTCCAGATGCCACCTATTCAGTAGCTTTCGGCTCTTCTGAAGCTGTCTCAGTCTCCTCTGCTGGAGCTTCCTCAACTTTCGCTTTCGCTGCTACTGGAGCCGCTTCTTTCTTTTTTGAACGTGTCTTTTTCTTCGGAGACTTTGGTTTGTAGTCTTCTTGAACTAACTCGATGATAGCCATCTCAGCAGCATCACCCGCTCTTCGCGCCGTCTTCAGTATCCGTGTATACCCACCAGGACGCTGCTTAAACTTTGGACCTACTTCAGCAAAGAGCTTATGGACGACGCTCTTTTCAGGCAGATAACCGTACGCAAGCCGTCGGCGGTGAAGCGTATCTTCCTTAGCAAGGGTGATCAGCTTCTCTGACACTCGCCTTAGATCTTTTGCCTTCGCCAGCGTCGTCTCAATCCTTTCATGCTTGATCAGCGACGATGCAAGATTCTTGAGCAATGCCTTCCGATGGGATGGTGCTCGACCAAACTTTCTTAATACCTTTCCGTGTCTCATTCTGCCTTACTCCCTGTCGAACACCATCCATTCGACCTTATGACTGCTCTCGCATTCGTTCCCGATACTTGAATACGTTTGACTATTTTATTGCTCAACCTGCTCCCGGTGCATTGAATCGAGCGCTGCTCTCTCTGGAAACTCTTCGAGTCTCATTCCGAGCGAGAGTCCCATACCAGAAAGAATCTCTTTGATCTCATTCAGAGACTTTCTTCCGAAATTCTTCGTTCTGAGCATCTCGGCTTCGCTACGCTGAACGAGCTCTCCGATATACTTGATATCAGCGTTCTCCAGACAGTTTGCACTCCGCACGCTTAGCTCAATCTCTTCAATTCTTCTGAAAAGGTTTTCATTAAGCTGCTTTTTCGGCTCCTCTTCAATGACTGGCTCCTCTTCTACAACTAAGCCATCACCGACAAAGAGATTTAACTGATCAACCAAAATATGAGCTGCTTGTGCAACGGCTGACCGTGAATCAATACTCCCGTCAGTCCAGATTTCCATGGTAAGCTTGTCATAGTCGGTTCTCTGACCTACCCGAGCATTCGTTACGACATGGTTGACCCGACGAATTGGAGAGAACACAGAATCAATAAAAACTGTTCCCATTGGAGCACCCTCAACCTTATTTCTTTCGGCTGATACATATCCCCTGCCAACCTTGACGGTCACATTCATCTTCAGAGAAGCACCTTCACCCAAGGTGGCTATCTTTAAGTCAGGATTCAGAATCGCAACAGCCGGGTCACCACCAAACATTCCCGCGGTAACTTCACAAGGGCCACTCGCATCAATAGAGAGATGCGCTTCATCCTTCTCCTCGAGAAGCGTGACCACCTCTTTTAGGTTCAATACAATCTGTGTCACATCCTCAAGAACCCCCGGAATAGTAGAGAACTCATGCATTACGCCTTCTACCTGCAAAGCGGTAATGGCAGATCCCTGCAATGACGAGAGCAGGATCCTTCTTAGGCTGTTTCCTACCGTTAATCCGAAGCCTCTTTCTAGTGGTTCAGCAACGAACTTTCCATATCGATCATCCAGTGTACTTGCCTCAATCTCTACTCTCTTTGGCTTAATTAAGTCCCGAAGCGTAACTCTTTTCATTCTCTTGTCTCCGCTAAATGAAATTTATCTCTTCGACAAAAATCTCTTTTTCTCAAATCTTACAAAGATTCAACACCTTCATGGCTGAACCTTTTTTGACTACTCGTCGCTTATTACTTGGAGTAAAGCTCCACTATTAACTGCTCTTGGTACGATTGAGGCATTTGCTCGCGCGTTGGCAACGCAACTACCGTTCCGCGAAACTGCTCCCGATCAAGATTAAGCCATTCAGGGATTGAACGGCTCTCACCCAGTGCTACCGCGGCACCAATGCTTAAATCCTTCTTCGACTTCTCACGAACCTCAACCACGTCTCCGACACGCACCTTAAATGAAGGAATATCCACTCGCTTCCCGTTCACTACGATATGGCCATGATTTACTACCTGACGAGCGTGAGCCCGTGATGTCCCAAATCCGAGGCGATAGACAATATTGTCAAGACGCGTCTCAAGCTGCTGCAACAACTCCGTCCCAGTCACGCCCTTCGACTTTGCTGCTACCTTAAAGTAGTCCCGGAACTTCTTCTCAAGCACTCCGTAAGAACGACGGACTTTCTGCTTAGCGCGAAGCTGCACTTTATAATCAGAAAACTGTTGTCGACCTTTCCCGTGTTGCCCCGGACCACCTTCGCGCCGTTCGACGGTGCACTTGCTCGTGTAACACCGCTCTCCCTTTAAGAACAACTTCTCTCCCTCTCTTCGGCATAACCGACAAACAGGTCCCGTATACTTCGCCATTCAACTACTCCCTAAAACTTCCTTCTTCTTCCGTTTGAATTAGGCCGTGACTACCACTCACAGCACTTCCTCTTTTCTTCAGTCCTAAAATCTCTACACTCGACGACTTTTTCGTGGACGACACCCATTGTGTGGGATCGGCGTCACATCCTTGATAACAGAAATATTCAGTCCAGCTGATGCTATTGCACGCAAAGCAGACTCTCGTCCTGCTCCTGGTCCTTTCACCAACACACTAACCGAACGCATTCCAACATCCCTTGCCTTCAGCGCAGCCTGTTCTGCTGCTACCTGAGCTGCAAACGGGGTAGACTTTCTCGAGCCTTTAAATCCGTTACAACCAGAACTTGACCAAGCAACAACATTCCCCGTTGGGTCGGTAATGCTCACAACCGTATTGTTAAAAGTTGCTTGAATGTGAACGACTCCGTTCGGTACGTTCTTCTTCGTTTTCTTTTTTCGAGATGATCCTGCGGAACCTTTTGCTTGTGCCATATATCCTAGTCTTCCTTATCCCTAGCTTTTCGCTTTCTTCTTGACCTCTTACTTATTCCTACTTCTTCGTTGCCTTCTTCTTACCAGCCACCTGCATCTTTACAGGTCCCTTCCGAGTTCTGGCGTTCGTTTTAGTGCGTTGTCCTCTCACAGGCAATCCACGACGATGTCGCAGACCACGATAGCATCCAAGATCCATCAAACGCTTCACTGCCATCTGGCGTTCGCGTCTGAGATCTCCCTCTACCTTCTCTTCTTTCTCAAGGATACTTCGTATACTCGCTACCTGATCTGCCGTAAGAACATCAGACCGAGTATTTGGATCAATGCCAGCCCGCTCTAGGATTTGAGTGGACTTCGAGATGCCGATTCCATAAATATATGTCAGCGCTCTTAGAACTCGCTTATTCCTTGGTAAGTCTACTCCTGCAATTCTTGCCATCTCCGCCGCCTTTTAACTCTCTTCTTGTTACCTACAAAACTGTTTCAAATTCAGACTGTTTTAAATTCAGACTGTGCATGCGCCCTCTTCAGCGCATATTCATTACCCTTGGCGCTGCTTATGTTTCGGCGAACGACTGCAAATGACGTACACCTTCCCTTTCCGCCTCACAACTCTGCAATACGAGCAAATTTGTTTTACTGATGCCCTTACCTTCACGGTTCCTTCCTCCAAAAAGTCCGACCTACATGAAATGCAACCGAACACTTTCTTACAAACTCATAAACAGACATTCAGTACGAGTCACAAGAAAAAGCGGTAACACCAACTGATGCTCCAACTTCTCCAAATGCGACTTCACACAGAAGTTGCTTTTCAAAAAGTACCTGTTGTACCCGTGCGCTGAAGAATGACGGTAAGCACACGAACTTACAGAGAACTGTCTGGCTCCGAACTCTCTGACTTTTCACCCTTCAGGGGATAAGCCCTCCGCTCTACCAGAGACCACGGATATTACCGAGCACAGCGAAATATCTCAACTTTTGAGAAAAAAAATTCAATAATTTCGACGGTGGCTCCCATGAAAGGGTCTGAAGGAAGCAATAGCGAGCAGACGCTTAGAGGGAACATCTCTCCAAGGCTGGATAACTACTTGATTATTTTAGTTTTTAATGGCGCTCATGATTCTCTGCGAGACTTCTTCGACTGAGCCAAGCCCATCAACATCTCGATATCGTCCCGAGTCGCGATAATAGCCACTCACCGGCGCTGTCTGCGCCCAGTACACCTTTAACCTCTCAGCTGCGACCTCCACACTATCATCAGTCCTGCCAGACCCAGCAGAGGCTCTTCCTTTGATGCGATCCAGCAAAACAGCTTCCTCGACCCGGAGATCTACTACATCTGTAATCGGAGCCTCTAGCGCCTCTAACATAACATCCAGAGACTGCGCTTGAGCCAATGTTCGAGGAAAGCCGTCGAGGAGAAAACCACCCGCACAGTCTTCCTGCGAGAGTCGCTCTTTTGTAAGGTCAATCACCAATTTATCTGGGACCAATTGCCCGGCATCCATATACTCTTTCGCCTTTAATCCCAGCTCTGTTCCCTCTGCCACCGCCTGGCGCAGGATATCTCCTGTTGAAATATGCGGCACTTCAAGCGCAGCACACAGTAAAATGCTCTGGGTTCCCTTACCTGCTCCCGGTGGCCCCAATATGATCATACGTTTCATACGACTTCCCCTTCAGTAGTACCCCTTACTGACAAGCTTTTAACCTTACACTTACAACTCGAGTAGTACTTTACACGCCCTTAGCGTCGCAATAGTCGGTTACGAGTGTAGCTCGTAGAGCCTGCGCCTCCCCTCTTTTTGGTACTCCTATTCATAAATGACTCGTAGTTTCTTGAAACAACAAACGACTCTATCTGTGAAGCGGTATCGAGAGTAACAGCAACAACAATAAGCACCGCTGTGCCCCCAAAAACATACGCAAACGACTCTACTCCAAAAGAAAAGTAAACCAGCTGGGGGATGATACAAATCCCAGTAATGTAGAGCGCACCCCAAAGAGTCAAACGATTTAAAACACGGAACAGGAACTCCTCGGTAGGCTTTCCTGGACGCACAGTAGGAATAAATCCCCCGTTCTTCTTCAAATTTTCAGAAACCTCTTCTGGATTGAAGATGATCGGAACATAAAAGAAGGTAAACAACATGATTAGCGCAGTGAAGACTAATGTATAGCTCCACGTGCCTGGAGTCAGATAAGCAACGAGGTCCTGAACAAGCTCAGATCCACTGACAGAACCCACCGTCGCTGGAACAACGAGAAAGGCTGAGGCAAAAATTGGTGGAATTACCCCCGCCATATTCACTTTCAGCGGCATATACTGGGTTTGACTCTGCGTCATTTGATTCCCAACCATGCGGCGAGGATATTGAATTGGGATTTTTCGATGTGATCGCTCGACAAAAACGATGACTGCAACAGTTGCAACACAGAATGCGAGCAGCACAATTACCGATAGTGGTTCAATTTCCCCAGTCTGCGCCAATGCAATAGTGGCCGCCAAGACCTGAGGCATTTGTGCAATGATCCCCGCAAATATAACTATGCTGATCCCGTTTCCTATCCCTTTCTCGGTAATTTGTTCGCCGAGCCACATAACGAAGGCTGTTCCTGCAGTAAGAGTAATCATGGTCGATAAACGAAAGGTCAGCCCTGGCTCTAGTGCAAGCCCCTGAGACTCAAGCCCCATGGCGATAAAAAATGACTGTGCTAGCGCGAGTAATATCGTTCCCTGCCGGGTGTACCGCGTTAAAATTCTTCTGCCCGACTCCCCCTCTTTCTTAAGAGCATCAAGAGCCGGGATCGCGGGGGTAAGAATTTGCACAATAATAGACACACTAATGTAGGGCATAATGCCAAGTGTGAAGATCGAAAATCGCTCAAACGAACCACCGGAAAAAGTATTAATCATTCCGAATAACGTTCCGTCTTGCATATCAAAAAGGCTACGCAACTGTGCGACATCAATCCCCGGAGTCGACACATACACACCAAGCCGATAAACGGCCAACATGAGCAGCGTAAAAAATATTCTATTCCGAAGCTCTGGGATTTTCCCTACGTTTCCAAGACCACCGACCATATAGCTTTCCTTTTTTCGACCACAAGTGCGTGTTTTGCGTTCCTCTAATTTGGCACCCTTAAGACAACCACAGAGTGGCTCTCGGTGAAAGTATTTTACGATCAAATACTTCCTTCATCTTAAAATACCCCATAGTTTTCTTTATTTCATCTCTGTAAACGAAGGTCACATCAGAACACACCCGATATGCATCAGGATCTCATACCTCAGTAGAGGAGTTGCCCCTGCAGACTATCGTCCAGCGTCGCTCCACTATAAAAAAGTTAAGGAACAGGGCAAAGGAAGTAGCTTCTTTTCGCTTCGCCTACAGAAGACGAGTACCGCGGATTACGCTTCAGCGCTCTTTGCTGGCACTACTCTTTGCTGGCACTACTCTTTGCTGGCACTGCCTTCGCTATCAGCTCAACTGTTCCGCCCGCTTTCTCAATTTTTTCGCGTGCAGAGGCAGTAACCGCTTCAACCTTGACTGTCAGCTTCTTCGCGATCTCACCGTTTGCTAAGATTTTCACACCAGCTTGTGTCTTTGGACTGATTTTTATCCCCTTCGTCTTGAGAAGTTCGGTTGTAACTTCAGTGCCATCTTCGAACTGATCAAGGAATGAGAGAGATACCAGTGCGTATCGGTTAAGACCCATAAACTGCTTCGGGGAGCGAAAGCCAATTTTTCCTACTCTACGATAGAGAGGCATCTGACCCCCCTCAAAGTAGGCAGGGACTTTTCCTCCAGAGCGAGAGAGTTGCCCTTTATTGCCTCTTCCCGCAGTCTTTCCCCAACCTGATGATTCTCCTCGACCAATCCGTTTTCTCCGGTGACGAGAACCCTTTGTTGGACTCAAGTTCTCAAGCGCCAATTCTTTGGAGTCGATGTTTTCTAAATCATTTGCCATGGTGCACTCTTTTTCTTTACTGAATCGTCTCGGTCTACCATTCCCTGCTGAACCAAACGATTCTCTCACTCAATATCGTTACTAACTTTACTTCTCTTAGGCTCCGCTTACTCTTTGCCTTTAATAAACAATAATGTATTCCGGACACCCTTCATTGTTCACTTAAATTCCTTGTTCACTTAAATCTTTTCAACAGAAACAAGGTGACGAACTTTCTTCACCATTCCGGCTACCGCTGGATTAAATGCTAACTCCTGAACCTTACCAATTCTTCCAAGCCCCAGAGCTGCTAAGGTATCTTTCGCCCGCTGGGTTCGCTGGCATGCACTGCGCGTCTGCTTTACCCTGATTTTTCCTTCGTACTTGATCTCTTCTTTCATCTCTCTTTCCCTCGCCTTCGAGCCAACCACTATATCTTCTCTTCGCAATCACGCTCTCACTAGCACAATACTATCTAGAATAGTGCACTTTAGTATGGTGCGTACTGAAGCTCCTCCAAGGACACCCCTCTGAATCGAGCCACCGCCTCCGGATCTTTCAACCGCAGTAGCCCATCAATAGTAGATTGAATCACATTCTGAGCCCGATTAGAGCCAATACACTTCGTTCTAATATCTGCAATCCCTGCCGCTTCCACGATAGAACGTACAACCGACCCTGCGATAACCCCGGTACCTGGCTGAGCAGGCTTCAGAACTACCGTAGCTGGCCCAAACTTCCCTACAATATCGTGAGGGATTGTCGCGCCTCGAAGTGGAATTTTAACGAGAGATTTCCTCGCTGCTTCAGAGGCTTTACGAATTGCGTCAGGCACTTCATTTGCCTTACCAAGACCAAAGCCAACATGCCCCTGACCATCACCAGTAACTACCAAGGCACTAAAGCTAAATCGCCTACCACCTTTTACCACTTTTGCTACTCGGTTGATCGCTACTGTTTTATCAGTCAGCTCTCCACACTGCTCTGCCGCTACTCTTCTGGCGTGAACTAATTCCTTAAATCGCATTCGCTACTCCTTGAAAATCTCACTCCCGACGAATCTCTCTCGTCCGGTTTTTCTTACAATTTAGATTAGACCTGCAGTCCTCCTTCGCGAAGTCCATCTGCAATAGCCTTCACCCTTCCGTGGTAAAGAAATCCGTTCCGGTCAAATACCAATTTCTTAATACCTTTTTCGATGCACTTCTCAGCAACGACCATTCCTAGTCCCTTTGCTGCCCGAACACTCTTTGGACTTACTGATGCGCCCTCACGGGGATCTTCGATAGAACTCGCCCGTCCTGCAACGTTCGCGTCTTTCGTCGATGCGCTGACCAGCGTTTTGCCCGTTTCATCCGAAACTACTTGCACGTAGGTGTACTTGTCGCTCCTAAATACACTCAACCTCGGCTTTTCGGCTGTTCCCATTAGACGGGTTCTAATCCGAAACTTCCGTCTTTTTCTCGCTTCTGCCTTCTTCTTCAGCTTATTCATCACTCATTCTCACTTCGAATCAATTGCTAACAACTCTCGAATTCTTTATATCCGTTTTTCAGTAGCTCTGGTTTTTACTTCGCCCCTGTCTTTCCAGCCTTCCGCCTTACATGCTCATTGGCGTAACGCACTCCTTTTCCCAGATACGGCTCTGGCGGACAAACGTCTCGTAATTGTGCAGCTACTCGTCCAACGAGCTCACGATCACACGATTCAAGACTGATGCTTTGTTTTTCAACTTTAACGGTAACTCCACTTGGAATCTCAACATCCGTCTTATGCGAATAACCAGTAGCCAGTGTCACAGTACTGCCCTTCAATGCAGCCGTAAAACCAACGCCCTGTAGCTCCAGATTCTTCGACCACCCTGTGGTTACTCCAACAATCGAATTGCTCACTCGAGACCGCAATGTGCCCCAATTTGCCTTCGACTGACGCGAGCCTGTCTCACCACTAAAGATTATCTGTCCCTCTTCGATATCAACCTTCACCAAAGGCAATAGCGGCAATGCAAGCTTTCCCTTGGGTCCTTCGATCTCGATCTGATTCTCGTTTATGTTCGCTTTAACTCCCGAAGGAAGCGATACTGGTTGTTTCCCTACCCGTGACATCTTTCTTAATCTCGCTGTTACACTCTTCTTTTTCTAACCGCTAGCACTTTAACGCAGCCTTGCCTGTCGCTTGAACACAGCTCCCACACAAAACTTACCGAATATATGCCAGTACCTCTCCACCGATATTCTCTTGTCGCGCCTTACGATCAGCCATCAACCCTTGCGATGTTGAAATCACTGCCAGGCCTAATCCATGCTCAACCCGCGGAAGCTCAGAGCTACCACGATACCAACGTCGACCAGACCTACTGACGCGCTGACAATCAACAATCGCTGGCTCGCCACTCTGATGGTACTTCAGGACGACCTCAAGCTCATCGAACTTACCAGCCGAATCTTTCTTCACTTCATACGAATCAATGAAGCCCTCCTCTTTGAGAACATCAAGGAAAGCCCGAGACATTTTTGAACTCCGGACGCGAACCAACGGATGCCCCGCTTGTTGTGCGTTACGAATTCTCGTTAGTAAATCTGCAAGTAGGTCTGTTAACATCTTTTATTCCTGTAAAAACTCTATTTCCGTACTACCAGCTGCTCTTCGTTACACCTGGTATCAGCCCGCGGTGAGCGTGCTCCCGAAAGCAAATGCGACACAACTTAAATTTCTTATAGACAGACCGAGGTCGTCCACACACCTGACATCGCGTATACCCACGAACTGAAAACTTGGGTTTCCGACTACACTTCACTAATAAACTTGTCTTTGCCACTATGCCTCTCCTCTAAATATCTTATGCTGCTTTCTTCCGGAACGGCATTCCGAGGTGAGTGAGCAGTGCCTTCCCTTCCTCATTCGAGTTTGCCGTTGTTACAAACGTTATATCCATACCACGAATCTTATCGAGCTTATCAAGATTTACTTCTGGGAAAACAATCTGTTCCTTAATCCCGAGTGTATAGTTCCCTCGACCGTCAAATCCTTTGATAGGAGTCCCGCGAAAATCTCGCACGCGCGGCAACGCTATTGAAATGAGCCGGTCAACAAAGTCATACATCCGCGCACCACGAAGCGTTACCTTTACACCAATCGGCATCCCTTCACGCAACTTAAAGCTCGCTATTGATTTCTTTGCCTTTGTCACCACTGGCTTTTGACCTGAAATCTGAGTTACAGCGTACACAACATTCTCAATCGCCTTGCTGTTTGCGACCGCCTCACCAACTCCGCAGTTTATCACTACCTTTTCAAGGCGCGGCACCTGCATGACGGACTTATATCCGAACTCTTCCTTCAGTTTTGGAGCTGCTTCCTCGCTGTATCTTTCTTTCGCCCTTTTCATAACTTCCTCGAATCCTACGAACCAAAAGTTCCTTTCCTAATCTGTCTCTCCAACTCTCAGTTGAAAGTTCATGCTAAATCTGCTCGAACTCCCCACTTTCCGGATGAATAAATCCTCTTACTTTCTGGCCATCCTCAAGCATCTTTTTCTTGAGTCGCACAGGCTTCTTCAACTTCTCTGAATAGAACATCACGTTCGACACATGAATAGCCGCTGGAATCTGCATCTTCGTTGACTCTTCCCCTGGCTTCGTTGCTCGCTTATGTTTCGTGACGAGGTTCACCCCCTCCACGATAACGCGATCAGCACCCTGAAATGAGAGAATCTGACCCACCTGGCCCTTGTTTGGACGCTTCGTCTTATTACCGCCAGCGATGACCATGACCTTATCGCCCCGTTTCAATGTCGTCTCTTTTTTATTCATGACTCTTTCCTCTCTTGACCAGTCAGCGTGATCCTGCGCCTCTCCGCTGTTTCCCGATCTCTTTCCTTTCCTCTTATTCCTTTACAGAACCTCTGGGGCTAACGATACGATCTTCATGAAACGCTTACCGCGAAGCTCACGCGCCACAGGTCCAAAAATTCGAGTTCCAATTGGATCCTTTTGAGCGTTAATCAGAACCGCACTGTTGTCATCAAAGCGAATCGTTGATCCATCCTCTCTTTGAGTCTCCTTTGTAGTGCGGACGATAACCGCTTTCTGAATAGACCCCTTGGCAATTTTCGAATTTGCCATGGCATCCTTAACCGCTACTACAATAATGTCTCCAATAGCGGCGTAACGCCGCTTGGAGCCACCAAGCACCTTAATGCACGAGACCTTTCTCGCTCCAGAGTTATCCGCCACATTTAAAATCGACTTTGGCTGAATCATTATCTCTCCTGCCTAACTTCAATCATCTTCTGTAAAATTACATCTCATTTCCCACGGCTCGCTCCTTCCCATCACGTTTACAGAGCATTCGTAGGACCCGCTCAACGCCTCGCTTTACACCGCCTTTTGAATAACCTTGAGCAAGCGCCAACGCTTCGTCTTGCTTAATGGCCGTGTTTCAACAATCTGAACCCGATCGCCAATCTTCGCTTCATTACGCTCATCATGAACGTGAAACTTCTTTGTTACCCGAACATACTTCTTAAAGGTTGGGTGCTTCATCAGACGCACAGTTGATACGACCAGCGTCTTCTCCATTTTATCGCTTACCACCACACCTTCCCGAGTCTTCGGCAGGCCTCTCTGCTTGTCTCTTGGCTTGGTTGCCGCTTCTATCAGTTCGTTTAACTCTTGTGACTCCATATCTTCCTCTTCTCTTCCGGTTGAGACCTTCTCGTTTCAAATCCAGCCTGCTCATAACCTGAGCAATCCTGACGAACGATTCAGGCTTATATCCCTACCGCCCTCTATTCAAACTTTTCCGAATATACCGTCTTTGCCCGCGCTAACTCCCGTCGCACCTCACCGATACGATGAGTCTCGTTGAGTTGCCCTGAAGCGGCCCGAAACCGTAACTTCATTCGCTCTTCGGACAGGCTACGAATCTTCTCCCGCAACCCCTCTTCTGTGAGTTCTCGTATTCCCTTCAGATAATCTCTCGTTTTCATCAGAGCCTCTCTTTCCTCTTCTCTCTCTTGCCTCGCACTCATCACCGACAGAAAATGATAGCCACCGCAAATGATAGCCACCGCCTCGGAATGCTAGATAAGAGTCCTTGTTCTCTCTACAATTGTACAACGCACCGGCATCTTCGATGCTGCGAGCTCCAGTGCACGACGCGCTGTTTCTCGCTCTACTCCAGTTATCTCATACATGATTCTTCCAGCTCGTACAGAAGCCACCCATTTGTCAGGTGCTCCCTTTCCTTTCCCCATTCGGGTTTCAGCCGGCTTTGAGGTCAAAGGCTTGTCAGGAAAAATCCGAATCCAAACTTTCCCACCTCTCTTCGCATAGCGAGTCATTGCCACACGTCCCGCCTCAATTTGGCGGGCGCTGATCCAGCCAGCATCAAGAGCTTTTAGTCCAAAATCACCAAAGCTCAGACTTGTTCCTCGGGTCTCCGTACCGCGAAGGTGTCGCACCCGCTTCATCTGCTTTCGATATTTAGGCTTCTTCGGCTGTTGCATCTTTCTCTCTCAACTTGTCGTTACAAACTCTTCTCTTCCCTGCTCTCTACTGGGGCTAGACCCTAGCTTTCTCCGGCCTAGACCCTATAGTCGCATTACTTCATAGTTGCATTGCTTCTAGAGGGACTTGCTCACCCTCTTCAAACTTTTCACCCTTAAAGATCCAGACTTTAATTCCGAGAATGCCATACGTTGTCTTGGCCTCAGCAGTCCCGTAATCAATTTCGGCTCGCAGAGTATGCAAAGGAATCCGTCCTTCCTTGTACTGCTCGGTTCTTGCGATGTCGGCGCCGTTCAATCGACCGCTCACACTGACCTTGATACCTTCAGCACCAGCTCTTAACGCTCGCCCTACAGCATCCTTCATCGCTCTTCTGAAGTTTACTCGTCGAGACAACTGGAACGCAGCCGCCTCTGCCACAAGCTGAGCATTCATATCAGCTTTACGCGCCTCTATGATATTCAGGCTAACATCTCGCTGAACGAGAGCTCTCAGCTTACCCCGGAGCTCTTCAATATCTTTCCCCTTCTTACCAATCACCAGTCCTGGCTTCGCAGAGTAAATATTGATCTTCACCTTCGCAGCGGCCCGCTCAATTTCAATATTTGGTATGCCTGCTGTGTGAAGTTTTGACTTCACATAATCTCGAATTTTTCGATCCTCATGAAGATATCTTGCGGTATCCTGTGAAGTCCCAAACCAACGCGACCTCCAAGTCTCAATAACTCCAACCCGCATTCCGAAAGGATTAACTTTCTGTCCCATACTTTCCTATTCTTCGTAGACGCCTTCGTTTGTTGCGTTCTTAATTTCTAATATCTCGTCCTGTACATTTGTAGCGGACTACTCTCTGCAGGAGTTGACACTCTGCGCATTCTTGCTCACCACCTCAGCTCCTGCCCTGTACTCGCTTCCCGAGCTCGCACACACCAGAACTGGCGACTAACACACGCGGTGCCCTACCAAACAGAACCCGTTCCCGTTGAAACTCCGCTCCCATTGCAACTTCGGTGCTTTTTTGCACGAAACTCGCTACCCGTTAATTCAAGCCACCTTGTTTCGTGCCAACTGGGCCGATCATCAACTTTCCAATGACATCCGTGTCCAGCCAAACCGAAGAACCATGAGATTCTACAAATTCCCCTACCTTTACCCCTGTGGATTTGGCCACAAGGACAAAGAAACCGCGCCCCACCAGAATGGGACTAAAAAGACAAGCTGCGTAAGATTAGCTAAATGGGCATGACAAATCAAACATCTGGCACTAAATATTTGGAAAGATATGAAATAAAGGAAGGGAAGTAAGAAGAGGGATGGGGGTGAAATAAAAACGGGGCCACCAAAACACCGGAGCGTATAAACTTTCCCAACCAACACACTGATTTCTTTACGAATATACTCGCTAGGCGTCGATTCATGACGAGGAATAGAGGATTCAAACCCACGGACCACTTCATGCCCTGTATTCGGGGGCTTTCCAAAGCGCCACGCGTTCACCAACCGGACCCTTCGTCCGTCCTTGCCCAATGATCACACTGCCCAATGATCACGCTGCGCCAGACATTATAGCTCTACCGGAGAATGGAACTACAGCGCTTCAGACTCTAGAGATAGCGTCCTAACTGAACCGTAATATGTGAAGACCGCTTCCTGATAGGGGTTGCTCTTCCCTGTGCTCGCGGGAGAAATCGTCGCAAGGTCTTTCCCATATCGACATGACCACCTGTTACCCACAGCTGATCCACGTCCACGTCCCCCTTCTCTTGGGCATTTGCCATAGCGGAACGGAGTAATTTGTAGACGATTCGCCCACCTTTCGTTGGATGAAATTGAACTGCATTAAGAGCTGGTTCTAGCTGCTTTCCCTTCACCAAGTCGAGAACCAACCTCACCTTCTGTGGGGGAATTCGGACATGCCTTAGGGTAGCTGACGCTACCGATTCAGATTTTTTCTTTTTGTTTACTTGACTGGTCATCGTGTACCTCTGGCGCTCTTCCGAGTTTGTCCTGCCCGCTAAACAGGCTACAGGGACTTCCTCTCTTTTCTTCTCTTTCCTATCTAATTCCGAAACTATTTCTTCACTGAGTGACCGTTATACGTTCGGGTCGCAGCAAATTCTCCCAGCTTATGTCCTACCATGTTATCGGTAATGAACACTGGGATGAACTTCTTCCCGTTATGAACAGCAAACGTTAACCCAATCATATCGGGAATGATTACCGATCTCCGAGACCAAGTCTTGATAGGGCCTTTGTGGGCTCCACTCTTAGCTCTATCAATCCACTTTAGTAGATGGTCATCAACAAATGGTCCTTTTTTTAACGAACGTGGCATCTCTTCTTTACTCCTTTAAAGACTCAACTCCTATGCGCCGCATACACTACTCAAGCGATGCAGGCTGCGTGCACTATGCCCTCTACTTACTCCCTCGACGACGAACGATAAACCGATCCGTACGCTTATTGTGTCGGGTCTTGTACCCCTTGGTGGGCTTCCCTGATGGGGTACATGGATGTCGACCACCAGCCGACTTCCCTTCTCCTCCACCCATTGGATGGTCTACTGGGTTCTTCGCAACACCCCTTGTGTGTGGACGGCGTGACAACCATCTTGAACGCCCAGCTTTTCCGAGACTAATATTTTGATGTTCTGAGTTCGATACCTGCCCAATGGTTGCTGAACAAGCAAGCAATACCTTTCTCATCTCACCTGAAGGCAATTTGATAAATGCATATTTGCCCTCCTTCGCTACTAACTGAGCAGCCACTCCTGCTGAACGAACTAACTGCCCACCGTGCCCGATCTTCAACTCAATATTGTGAATGGATTGTCCAGTAGGAATCTTTCTCAGCGGAAGATTATTCCCCACCTGCACTTCTGCAGCCTCTCCGCTCATTACCTTACTGCCTACTCGTAGTTTCAGTGGAGCAAGGATGTAGCGCTTCTCTCCATCTGCATAGTGAAGTAACGCGATACGCGCCGTTCTATTCGGGTCGTACTCGATAGCCGCAACGGTTGCTGGGATTCCATCCTTATTGCGCTTGAAGTCGATCTCTCTGTACCGTCGCTTATGTCCACCACCAGTATTGAGATTGGTAATACGTCCATTATTGTTTCGACCACCAGTACGCGACAACTTCTTCAAAAGCCGTTTTTCGGGCTTCTTTGAAGACACCTCAGAGTAGTCGGCGACTGTGTAAAAACGTCTGCCAGGAGTTATCGGTTTAAACTTTTTGAGCGCCATAATATTACTTCCAACTAATCAAAATTTCGCCAGCCTATCTCACTCAGAGAAGACCTCTCCCTTCCCTATAAACCTTCAACGACATCAATAGCCTGCCCTGGACCGAGTGTCACATAGGCTTTCTTATAACTGTTTGTCATGCCAACTTGACGACCTCTACGCTTGAGCTTTCCTCGGTAGTTGAGAATATTTACTCCCAACACCTCAACATCAAAGATGCCGGCCACAGCTTCCTTAATCTCTTGCTTCGTTGCTGAGCGAGCCACCTCAAAAGTAACTACGGATCCAACCTCACCAACATATGAGCTCTTTTCTGTCACTATCGGACGAACCAACGTGTTGTAGTGCTTACTCAGAACTTCCTTTTCACTTTTCTTTGCCATATCTCTCTCAACAACAACAAATTCTACTAGCTACTTCCTGATGCCTTCCCCGAAACCTATAACGAAGAGGCGCTTTCTCCTGCTCCCACTTTGTCAATCTGAGCACCTAACTTCTGCGTTACATTTGCTAACGATTGCTCTGTAAGCAGTAAACAATCTGCGTTCACCACATCATAAACGTTCACCCCTTCCACTGGGAGACACGTCACACCTGAAATGTTTCGCGCTGACACCGCAGCCGCTTCCTCTCCCTTCGAAAAGAGGAATACCACCTTTGGTGGCTTCGACGGTGAACCCTCGGAACCCCGTAGATTCAAAGTCGACAGAATACTGAAAAATTCTTTCGTCTTCGGCTTCTCGATAGAGATTGCATCGACGACTACGAGCTTTCCAGCCTCTACCTTGGCAGAAATCGCACCGCAAAGCGCCTGACGACGCACCTTACGCGGCAACTTGAACGAGTAGTCTCGTGGCTGCGGACCAAATATTACGGCTCCACCAACCCAGAGAGGAGAGTTTACCGACCCGGCACGTGCCCTACCAGTTCCCTTCTGCTTGAACGGCTTCTTGGTACCACCAGACATTCTCGCAAGGTTCAGCGTTGCATGTGTACCAGCCCGTCGCTTGGCGCGCTGCCATCGCACTACTGAGTGCACAACACTCTCGTTCACTCCTGCTCCGAAGATATCATCTCGAACCGATACCTTCTTTACCTCTGACCCTGATGTATTCACTACTGCTAGTTCCATCTCTTTCTCTCTCTATCTGATGAATGCTCTTTAGGCTACCTTTGCGACCTTCTTTTGAGCTTTGTGAACCATAACTATCCCATTGATAGGACCAGGCACGGCGCCTTTGACCAACAAAAGATTCTTCTCTGGAATGACATCGACCACCTGAAGGTTCATCTTCGTCACATTCTTTGACCCCATGTGTCCTGGCATTTTCTGGTTTTTCCAAACTCGTCCTGGGAATTTTCGGCAACCAATTGAACCGATATGTCTTCGCATTTCGTGAGTACCGCGAGTTGCTGGCTGACCCCGAACTCCAAATCTTCTCACAACGCCTTGGAACCCTTTCCCCTTCGATACCCCAGAGACATCAAGGTACTGACCTTTCTCAAATACATCCGAAACGCCAAGTTCTTTTCCAATTTCCGCCCATCCAAGCTCTTCTACATCACACCGAACTTCACGAAGGTGATAAAAGGCTCCTTTGCCCGCCTTTGAACAATGTCCGGTTCTCGCCTTATTTACTCGTTGCGGCTTCTTCGGTTCGAACCCGAGCTGCACGGCATTATAGCCATCATTCTGCTCAGTCTTCACCTGCACTACCACATTTGGTCCCGTCTGAATGACGGACACGGGCACTGCCGCACCATCTTCAGAAAAAATCTGGGTCATACCAAGCTTTTTCCCTATGAGCCCTTCTTTGTATTGACGTACTGTTGCCATGACTTTCTTCCGCTCTTTCTCGTTCGTTCCTAACACCCGATCACTGCACTTCACATTTACTGAAGCTTCAACTCAACATCGATTCCTGTTGAAAGCTCCAACTTGCCCAACTCATCAATTGTTTGCTGGGTTGGTTCAAGAATATCTAATAAGCGCTTGTGGGTTCGAATCTCAAACTGCTCCCTCGACTTCTTATCGATAAAAGTCGATCGGTTCACTGTGTATTTCTCAATGCGAGTCGGCAATGGAATTGGTCCGGCCACCCGACCACCAGTTCGACGAACTGTCGAAACAATTTCCGTAACCGCTGTATCTAGAAGCTTATGGTCGTATCCCTTAAGACGTATTCTGATTAACTGACCACCTATCATACCAAACTACTCCTGCTGCTTTCCTAATCCTCAACTCTTGGAGGAAGTATCAAACCTTTACCAGCTCCAACTCTTTAAAGAAATTTTCTCAAGGGTGAATTGCTCACTCTATCGATTACTCGCTCGCCTCATTATCGACGTTCCTGCACACAGAAACTGTCAAGCATCTCAATGCAACGCATCCCGTTCCGCCTATAAGTTCTCTCAAACTCACACCCCGCAAGCCAAGGAGAGGTAAGCCAAGGAGAGGTAAGCCAGAGCAAACCTTCAAACTTTGAGAGCAGAGCGCTGTAGCGCCGAGCACAGAGAACGAACACTATGGACTAAGTCCGATTTCTTTTCAACGCAACGGGCCCCGTGAGAAAAAAAAATTGTAATTTTACGCCTCTATCCCAAAGTTTGCTCACCACCCCCTGAACGACGATCCGCGTCCAAACACCATAAGCTACTGAAATTACATGTTTTTAGCAGACTCTTCCAACCGTGCGTGAATCCAACCCTCAACCAGTCGTATTCTGGCTCCCCTTTGGAACCAAGCTCAGCCATCGAAGACAAAAAAACCGGCTACAAGAGCCGGTTTTTTATCTTTCTGTTGGGGGAGTCTCGCCTCTAACGAGGCTGGGCTCCCTCCTCAGTTGCCTTCATTACTCAACAACTTCGGTTACAACACCAGAACCTACAGTCCGTCCACCCTCACGGATAGCAAAGCGTACTTGCTTTTCAAGAGCGATAGGCTGATGGAGCTCAACATCAAGAGTGATGTTGTCACCTGGCATCGCCATCTCTACTCCCTCTGGAAGGTTAATCGACCCTGTTACGTCAGTTGTTCTGAAGTAGAACTGCGGACGATATCCTGTGAAGAACGGCTTATGACGTCCACCTTCTTCCTTCTTCAAGATGTATGCTTCCGCCTTGAACTTCTTGTGTGGTGTGATTGAACCTGTCTTCGCAATTACCTGCC
The DNA here is from genome assembly GCA_009926305.1 of bacterium. Lineage (NCBI taxonomy): Bacteria > bacterium. Next base: position 1,402 of record RFPC01000014.1, on the reverse strand, counting down.
CACGCTCAATCTCATCGCGCTTCAGTCCCCTGAGAAGCAGACCAACGTTGTCCCCTGCCTGCCCCTGGTCAAGCATTTTACGGAACATCTCAACACCAGTGATAGTTGTTTTCTGCGTGTCACTGAGACCAACGATCTCAATTTCCTCACCGACCTTCACAACTCCCCGCTCGATACGACCAGTCGCTACAGTTCCTCGACCTTCGATTGAGAATACATCTTCAATCGGCATCAAGAATGGCTTGTCAACATCACGCTCAGGCACAGGAATGTACTCGTCAATGGTGCTCAATAGCCGGTCAATGCTCCCGATACCGAGATCATCATTATCGCCGTTTAGTGCCTTCAGAGCACTCCCTTTTACCACTGGAGTATCATCTCCTGGGAACCCGTACTCATTCAAGAGATCACGAACTTCCATTTCAACAAGCTCTAGTAATTCTTCATCATCAACGATGTCTACTTTGTTGAGGAATACAACAATCTTTGGAACACCTACTTGACGAGCAAGAAGGATATGCTCTCGTGTCTGAGGCATTGGTCCATCCGCTGCACTTACAACGAGGATTGCTCCGTCCATCTGCGCAGCACCAGTGATCATGTTCTTCACATAATCTGCGTGTCCTGGACAGTCAACGTGTGCATAGTGCCGGCTCTCTGTTTCGTACTCAACGTGAGCACTTGCAATAGTAACCGTTTTCGTCTCATCTCGCTCGGTTCCACCCTTCGCGATGTCCTTGTATGAAAGTCCTGTAGCTAAACTTCTTGATGCTTGAGTGTTCACAAGCGCCGCTGTTAGCGTAGTCTTTCCGTGGTCAACGTGCCCAATAGTTCCGACGTTTACGTGCGGCTTGGTCCGTTCAAACTTCTCCTTTCCCATAATGCCAATCCTTAAGTAATTATCTCTACTTTACAATACTTACCATAAGAGCGAGCTCTCGCCCACTCTCTTCGGAGGTAACTCATTTAACACTCCCAGTGATGCCTTCCTCCTTAGCGAACTTCGCGGAATAGGGCTAACCTCATCGGAATAAGCCCGTAGACTACTGAGAAGCGATAGTTTCTGCAATATGCGAGGGAACTTCCTCATAATGGTCGTATTCCATTGAGAAATTCGCCCGCCCCTGCGTATTAGAACGCAAATCCGTAGCATAACCAAACATTTCAGCAAGTGGAACCTCTGCCGAGATTACCTGCCCGCCACCACGAGTGTCCATACCGAGGATCTTGGCTCTTCGCCTGTTCAAGTCCCCAACAACATTACTCGTAAACTCCTCAGGAGCCACAACCTCTACTTTCATAACCGGCTCCAGAAGCTTTACTCCCGCCTTCCGGGCTGCTTCCTTCACGCACATTGAGCCTGCTATCTTAAACGCCATTTCACTGGAGTCAACCTCATGGA
>RFPC01000013.1 GCA_009926305.1 bacterium | reverse complement strand
AGTAAGATAGAGTCAGGCTCTCCTCTCTCATCCCGTGCCCTTTTGCTTTATCAGATTAGAGCTGGACAGTATGGAATGCGGGTTGAGCTACTCTCAAAAATTGCTGAAAGTGCCAACACCTCCCTTAAACGACTGCAGAATCAGGGATAGTCGGTTATGACCCTTTCCTTTGACCGGCTGAACTTTTTGCAACGTGAAGGTGAGATGCGACAAGACGATCTGCGCAGGCTCAGAAATACTATAGAGCGAAAAATCGCGCGCATGAGCAAAGATATTTCAAAGACGCATGAAACACATCGTCTCCTGAAAGCAGATTTTCTGGAAAACCGCTTTGCTATAACTCCGAGAAAGTTTGTTGATTTCGTATCCACAATTCGAGCCTCTCGGCAGCATCAGAGAGAATTGAAGAAGAGTATTGATGGGATGACACGGCAGTCGAATCGTCTGGCGAGACAGCTCGCATTTTATGAAAAGAAACTAGAGATAGTAGCGAAGAAAAAAAATGACCATCAGCTGCTTCAAAAAGGTATTGCAGAAGAAGCTGAATTAGAAAATATGCAAATGCTTGCTGTTTGCAGGCAGAGAAAGCAAGAAACGTTCAGGGTGATGCCAGTGCCTTCTCGTGTCATTGAACAGCCTTCACCGTATGCTGCCTCAGAGCCCGTTCTAATGAGCATCCCTCTTTCCAACACATCGTCAGGTGAAGTGAGCACATTACCAGTTGTGGAAAAAGAAGCCGTTCGAGAAGGCGCAGATGTGGAGCTTGAAATTCAGGAAGAGACTCAGGCTATGATAGGAGAAACAGGGAAAGAATCTCTTGTTGACTTCGGGTCGCGTAGCGGATTTTTTTCGTCTCCAATTGATTGTCAATTCCAGGATTCAAAGGATTATCCTTCGCATTCAGGACAGGATAGTGAAAGAACAGACAACGCCGTGCTGCAAGATGATCGCTCAACAGATGAGCCGAGGGCACCATTCGAAGAGGCAAAGCATTGGCAGGATGAGCACGGGAATCATCACCTTGTGTTTCACTTCGCACTGAGCGCAAAAGAGCATGTTCAGGTGGCCATAGAGCGGAGACGGCAAAATCATCTCTCACTGATCCTGATAGCGGATAGGGAAGAAAATATTCCTCTTGAACGACTGCGAGTAAAAATAGGTGCTCGACTTGCAACATCAGGTTTCAAGCTCGAAAGTCTTCGTGTTGTGCAGGGGGAATAAATGTCTTCAGCGCAACATCCATATTGGCTCGTTTTTGTGAGTATGGGTCTAGCATTGACCCCGCTGCTCGTCGGTCTCTTTACTTCCTTTATGAAGATACACATTGTCCTGAGCTTCTTTCGCGCGGGACTCGGGGCACAACAGGTGCCAGGTGGGCTTGTATTGCTCGGGATCTCTTTTGCTTTAACCCTCTCCGTTATGCACCCGACCATCGATGATTTCCATACGAGGTTAAAAACGTTTCCGGTGGAAAGGCTGTCAACTGATCCTCTCACTGTAGCGAGGGAAGAGATGACAGAGCTTTTTTCACCCTGGAGAGACTTTTTGAGAAGACACTCAGGAACTCGAGAGTTAAAGATCTTCTCTGATATGAATGACAATCCGTCACACAATGAGGCTCAAGGTACGCTCGTCGAAAAGGAAAGTCGCGATAGTTGGACGGTTTTGCTTTCTGCTTTCGTAGTAACTGAGCTCAAAGAGGCTTTTTTGATGGGGTTTGTAATCATGATTCCCTTTCTCGTAATTGATCTTATCGTTGCGAATATTCTTGCGGGAATTGGGATGTTTATGGTTAGTCCCGTAATGATCTCTTTGCCATTAAAAATAGCTCTTTTTACCTTTGCTGATGGATGGCTGTTGTTAACAACGGGGCTTGTGCAGTCGTATCGTCTCACGGGAGGAGTTTAGTATGATAGGCTCACTGATTGAGACTGGATTGTTTCTCGTTTTAGTGCTTTCGGGAATACCTCTCCTGGTCTCAACCGGGATTAGTCTTATCGGCGCTCTGATTCAAGCTGCAACGCAAATTCAGGAACAATCAATAGGATTTTTGTTAAAGGGTTTTTCTTTAGCCGGAGTTCTCGCGATAGCGGGACGCCTTATGTATCAGACGTTGACTGAATACCTGACGTGGAGCTATTACTCCATTCGGTATCTTGGACAGTAAGATATGAGCTCTATCCTCCAAGAACAATTCCTTCTCACCTTTCTCCGAATTTTTGGTGGAGTTCTGATATTGCCTGGTGGTTATGCAATTATCCCACTAGCAGCACGAGTTTCCCTTGCACTTTCCTTGGCTTTTATATGTGTGCCTTTGTCTGTTGACGAACATTTCCAAGCGCTGCCTGTTTCTTATCCTATTGAAGTACTTATTGGATTAAGCCTTGTATTTCCTATTTCTCTTGTAGCGGAAGTGTTTCGCACGCTTGGTGAATTGCTGGAGCAAGCAAGGGGACAGAACCTCGGGATGATGTATGGAGCATCGACAGACATGTTTTCTGAAAATCCTTTTCCGCGTTTGTTGCAGATGAGTTTTATCTGCGGATTATTTATCACAGGAATTCACACTGACTATCTCATACTTTTATTTGAAAGTTTCGAAAAGCTACCGGTTGGACATACTATTTGGCATCAAGGTTTCTTAGAGTTCTCGAGCCAGTTTCTTCACTATTCATTCCAGCTTTTTGTAACAGGCCTCACTATTTTTCTTCCTATAGGATTTATCTTTATGCTCTGTGATATTGGCGTGGGGTTTCTCTCTAAACTTGTTCCAGGGCTACCGATATTTGGAGAGCTATTTTTTGTAAAGAGCGGGATACTCCTTATTTTACTCATTACTTCGTTCAGTCTCCTTCATCGGGATATTGCTATAGAACTTGCTGAAAATGCAGCTCGAATGGCTCGGCAGAGTATTTCAGCCTTTGGAGGCTAGGACGACCCCATGAGTAGTGCCGCCTCAAAGCAACATGAAGCAACCCCTCAGAAGCTTGAGAAGGCGAGGAGGGAAGGGCAGGTAGCAAAAAGCCCAGTATTTACTCAATCATGTCAGATAGTTGGAGTTTTTTGTGGTCTTTTCATCTCAGCACATCTTTTCTGGAGTAGTTCTGAAATGGTGTTACACTATTCTGCATATCCTGAAAGTCACAGAATAGGTGATTGGAGTGCATTTTGGAGAGACCGCGCTCTCTGGAGCACCATAGTGATCCTCGGTATGGGTTTACTCGGAGTGCTCTTTGGCGAAGTGCTTCAGGTGGGAATCCGCGTGGCTTTGCGACCTCTTCGGCTGGATTTTTCTCGCTTAAATCCTGTTCAAGGAGTTCAAAAAGTTGGAAAACAGCTGAAAGAGAGCTGGTTTCTGATCGTAAAATTTTTAGGAGCTGCAATAATTGTGTTTGTTACTGTACGTGCTCATCTCGCTGATGTTCCTGTTCAGTGGCTTCTTCCAGCCGAGGTCATCGGAGGGCGTGCCAGATCTTTAGCGACACTCTTTGGACTAGAACTGATCTGCTTTTTCGGATTAGTAGGCCTAATAGAGCGAATATATAAGCGAGCTGTCTTTTTGAAAGAACAGCGTATGAGTGATGAGGAGATGAAAAGGGAGTGGAAGGACAGCGAAGGAGATCCTCAGGTGAAGGGTCATCGACGAGCCCTTCAACAGGAGCTCGCGACAGGTGAAATTATAAACCGCATTAAGAAGACTCGAGTTGTTGTAGTAAAGAGGAGGGAATTGAGTAGAGATGAGTCGTAATTCCTCTTCTCCATATAGAAACCTCTGGATTCAAGAAGTTTTCAAAGAGGAGTCTAATGTAACAAGCGCGGTATCACGAGTGCTCGACGAGTTGCAGCAGAGACGAGGTTATCTATCCTCTGGTATCGTGTTCTTTGGAAAGAAAGGAAACCTTGCCTTTTCGAACTCTCAATCTTTAAAACAGGTACTCGGAAATCCCAAATCTTTTGCTGTCCATCGTGGACATGTTTTGTTTCAGGGAAGACGTTTATCACTTCCCCTTTTTGCCCTTCATACGCGGGGAATGAGAGAGCATGCTGCGCTGAGAAAGCTTCTCTTGCAGCTGGAAATTCGCTCGTGTGCATTCATCGGTATTTACGTAAGAAATCGATTAAAGGGTCTTCTGGTTGTCGGACTGAATGGCAAGTCGAGCTCATGGGATGCTACCGAACGCCGGCTGCTACAGGGTATTGCTGATACTATTGCAGAGCAATTATTAAGCGTTGCCTCGCGTCCAGAGCAAGGCGCGATTGTTCCTGCAAATAATCATAAGGCAGTAATGAAAGCTCCAAAGGTAAGGGAGCAAATATCTCTGTCCGAGACATCTACCAGGTCTTTCAAGGAACGCGACTTTGAGCGACTGCTCGAATATGGGCAGCTCATATTGTTAAAGATAGCGACTAACCTTCGTATTACGGAGGTCTGTGGTAATAGTCAGAAGTTTTTCGGAGTGTCAGAGGAAAAGATAGTCGAGCGAGACGATATCTGGGAGAAACTCTTTGACCCCGTGGATCTTCGGCGAATGGCACTTCGAATTCGGCGAATGGGAAAGCGCGCTCAAGAATTTGGCGAAGAGATTCGCTACAGGCGCTATGGAGAGGATATGTGGCGATGGCTACTTGTCAAGGCAACTCCGGTATTCGCTGAAAATGTATGCGTTGGATGGGAAGCGTTCGTAATTGATATTTCAGAGAGGCGGCTTGTTGAAAGTGAATTGCGTATGCAGCGTCAACGGATTGAAGCGCTCTATGAGGTCTCAAGAGCACTCCGTGTTAATGTGGATCCGGCACTTGTAGCCTTGAAAGGATTGAATGCACTCATTCGAGTTACGAGTTCCTCGGGCGGGCTCTGCTGCTTTTATGATCAGGACACACAGAGTCTTGAGATGGTGGCAGCAGAAGGCTTATCCCAAGAGTATATTGATGGGCTTTCAAAGATATTTGATGGGCCAAATCTTTTACGACATGCAATCGAAGAAAATAGGGGTTTACGAATCGAAAATATACAGAGAGATTCTAGAGCAGCGCAAGATCTTGCCCGTCGAGAAGGAGTGAAGGGCTCGATTATTATGCCCCTCTCGAGTGGCCCCAGAATTTTAGGCGCGCTGGTTGTTTTTTCACCAACGCAGAATAAATACAGTGAGGCTGATTTTCAGGTTGTGGCCGCAGCGGCAAGTCAAATCAGTTTTGCGGCAAGACAAGCTGAATTTTACACCGCGGAGAAGAAGGAAACCGAAGCGGTATCAGCCTTGTATCGATTAACCCATGAGCTCAGCAAGCTTTCACGAGGTCAAGAGATCGGAGAGCATCTCTTTCATAATATCCAGCAACAAGTAGCGTGTAAAAGGGCTTGGTTTGGGATTATGAATAACCAAGGCACGCATATAGTCGGGCAGGCGGGGATAGGTCCGAGCGTGCGTCAGTCGGTGAAAGATATTCAGATAGAACTCGGCTTGCGACACGATTTTTTCGATGAGGCAATTTCAAGCAAGCAGCCTATTATTCTTCCTAAGGGCTCAGAGATGGAGTGTTCAGGCCTCAATAGATTCTTTCAGAAAATCACCGTCGGAACACTTGTTATTCTCCCACTCGTCTCTCTTGAGCAAGTGGTGGGAGTTCTTGTCCTGGAGCCCGTGATTGGTTCAGAGGACTACATTCAGAAAAAGCTTCCCTTACTCGTACGGATGACAGACCAGGTGGCGACAATTCTCATGGCCCGTCATTTTGAAGAGAGAATCGCAGAATCTGATAAGATGAGAGTCGCGAATATGCTTGCCTCCGGTGTCGCGCATAATTTCAATAACCTTTTACAGACCGTAATGGGGCATGCCTCGCTCATTCAAATGCAGTCAGAGGAGAAGTCCTCGATGCAAGATATCGCGACTGCCATTATTGATTCAGCGGGGAAAGGAGCTGCTTTAGTGCGACAACTTCTTGAGCTTGCATCCGGTGCAGTCAGTCCTCGTGAGCGAGTGTCTTTGTCGCAGATGATAGAGAATTCTCGTGACCTGTTCACCTCTATGCTTGGAGGAGCCATTGAATTGCTCATACATGTGGATGAGATGAATTTGGAAATAGACGGAGATGTAAGTTCTTTGCAGCAAGTCATTTCGAATTTGTTGGCGAATGCAAAAGAAGCCATCGAGGCGGAGGCTCAAGAGGGGGTTGTTGAACTTTCGCTTCGTCGAGTGCGCGTTAGCTCAGGAGAGGTAGATCCGAGCCTGTCTCCGGGCGAGTATGTAAGATTGGATATCAAAGACAATGGACAGGGGATGAATGAAGAGCGACTGGCTCGCTGTTTTGAACCGTTTTATTCGAGTAAGAGCCTCGATGAAAGTACGGGACTTAGCTTGTCGGGTGCAGGATTAGGCCTATCCTCTGCTTACTCAATCGTTCAACAGCATGGAGGAATGATTTCTGTTGCGAGTGTGGTGGGTGAGGGTACGACCTTTTCCCTCTTTTTTCCCTTACTAGAGTCAGTGAACACGGTAGAAAACGATACGGTTTTAGCAGCGCATACGCCTCAGCGGGTGCTTTTATTGTTACCAGGCGGTTCTCCAGCCCTTGCTGTGCAGAATATGTTTGAGACGTTTGGGGTCGATTCTTATGTGATGCATGATATGGATGGGATGCAAACCCTGGCTGAAGACGAGAGGTTGAAAGAAATAAAGCTAGTAGTTATTGATGCCGATTATCTCGGGAAATCTACTTTGTCGATCATTGATACGCTACGGCAAGCTGAGAAAAATTTGTTATTTGTTGTTATGACAGTCTCTCGGAATCATTGGTATGACGCCTTGAGAGAGGATTCAGCGACTACGGTTGTTGAAAAGCCGCTGAGTATTCGGGCGATTCAGAGAGTTATGAAAAACGTCTTTGATTCCTCGTATAGCTCCCAATCCGATGAGAGGAAGAAGCTAACTCGTCAAGTCGAGAAAAAGTTCTCTCAAAAAACGGAAGATAATCAAAAGATATCGGAGTTCGGCCAACAGCAGGTAACTCAACAGGATCATGTAAAAGAAGGGTTTCGAACAAAGGTGCATTAGGAGAGGGGCTGCTATGGTAAGCAGGAAGGGTCTTAGCCAATATCAATATGCCGTCGGCCTCGCTTATGAGGCTACGAATGATGAGGCTCCCCAAGTAATGGTGAAGGGGGAAGATCGGACTGCTGATGAGGTGGTCCGTATTGCCCGCCGATTTGGTGTGCCAGTGGTGGAACGAAGTGAGATCTCGGAGCTTCTTTACGGAATTCCCCTTGATGAAAGAATACCAGAAGACCTGTATGAGGCAGTAGCGCTGATTCTTACTGAGCTAAAGTCTTTCCAATAAGCTCATAACGCGAGAAGATGGCAGGGGGTGCGGATAGAGAATCGAAAAAAGCCTCTGTCTCAATACCAGTGTAAAGCTCAACGTAAGGTATATTTCTTTGGAATCCGATGCTATGACCTGTTCTCTTGCGCTACAGATGGTGGGTGATGAATCGACAGAGTGGAACGTCGAAATCCCTGCGGGAGATGCGTGTATAGGTCGCGATCCTGATGCAGGGATTGTTATTCCTTTTGCTGCCATATCGCGTGAGCATGCGAGAATAGCACGCTTTGGCAATCACTGGTTCTTCAAGGATCTGCAGAGCACGAATGGTTCTTGGCTCAATGGATTAACGGTCTCAGCGGATGAGTGGGTTTTAATCCGTGACCATGATTACATTCAGTTAGCTGACAGGGTGTTTCGTGTGTATTGTAACGAAACGGCTCTTCAGGCTGATGAACGACCAACTCAGCCTCGTGTCTCGCTGAACACACATGGTTTGTCGTTGAATAAACAGAGTTCGCGCTCCCTGATCCTTTTCTGTGACGGAGTGTTCAATCAGCAAATTGCACTTCCGGATGAGGGGAAGAAACTCAGCTTGGGAGGCGTTGGAGCGGATGTTTCGCTTCGGTCTCAGTCTTCAGAACAAGCAGGCGTTATAATCGAGCAGATTCAAGATGTGCTCGTTGCCTATAGTCGAGAGACCGAATCCAAGAGTACTCTGAATGGGGAATTGTTACTCGACAAAACACTGCTTTCGGACCGAGATGTAATTCATACTGGAAGGTATTCCATCATTATTAATGATCAGCCCGTGCTACACCAAAGTGCGTTAGGAAGCGGATTTTCCTCGGGTAGTGGAGGAACGAGGACTGACCTGAGAAGTTGGATGGAGTCTCAACAGCAGGAAGATTCTTCAACCCATGATAGTAATGCTACCCAGAGATTGGATAACATGGGGCTTGATGAGGAGGCTACTTTCTCTTCAGAGCCAGAGCTCAATTCTTTTTCTGACATGAATGAACTTGATCTGAACGACAGAGCAACCATCATGTATAGTCATAGTAATAATGATGATACTCTGTTGTCGCTCAATGCATGGGATAGTTCTGAGAGGGATAGTTCCGGTTCATTGGGTAGGCGCCCAACGCTTTCATCTCATTTCGGACGTTTGATAGTCGATGATCCTGATGGAGTCGATGACGATTCAGGTGTTTTGTATGGTAGTGCCTTACGAAAGAAAAACCAATCGGCCTCCATGAATGGAGTACGTTATGGCTCATTCGATGAGCGAATGCTGGTCTTCTTAGGCATTTTCCTGCTGCTTCTTCTTTTTGTAATAGCCGTTTGGTGGATACTTCTTAATTAATGCAAAGAAGTTTGCTTTTTAATTTGTGACTATGAGCGAAAAGAATATAACGCGAAATTCTATGAAGATAACTCTTGTAAGCGGAGTGCTGATACTCCTTTCTCTTGCAGCTCTTTGGAGATATTTAGGCTCGAACGTGTCGGATCAAGAAGCTCCGTTGTACAGTAAAGAAGGTGAAGTCACGGTTGCAGGTACTCTACCAGCGCATGACCAGAGCACTCAGCGCACTGAAGCTGCTTCGGTTAAAATGTGGAATCCGAATATGATAAAGAGTGTCGCCATTGAGGACCAGTCCGACGATGAGGAGACGCAGAGGAGCGCTAGTAGTCCTGCGCTGAGCGTTTCAAGGGGGGGCGAGCTCTCGCAGCAGACCTTTGACCCTACGATGCTAGCAGGGATTGACAACATAAAGGTTGCGGATCTTGAGGTAGGGCCACCGAGAGAGGAGGCAACGAAAGAAGAACAAGCTGCCGATCACGACCGTGAGCAAGAGGCTGAACTGGCTATCGTTTCCCAGAATGAGCAACACCTTGAATTCCTGTTTCATAAGCTAGAGCCAGCTCCATCAATCGAACCGAACTTTGGAGGTGCTGGGGAGATTGTCAATTCTGAAGAAGTCTCAAATGCTGGAGCAGAGAAAACAGCGGCTCAACAACGGAGGAATAGGGTAGGAGTTCGCAGTTTGTCCCGTACAGATTTTCTCAATGTCAGCCCCCAAAAAGAAGTTCTGAACGAGTCAGAAAGTGATTCAGATAATCAACAGAGTTTGTTGGTCATTCCGAATGGGCATGCGCGTGGCTATTCAATGCTTTATGCCATGAGACCGGAAGCTCGCGCTGTTGTTGAATCAGAAATGGAGATACTTCTTGCTTCAAGGATTAAGCAAATTCACCTGGGGATTCTTACTGATGGGACCTTTGGCTGGGATCCTGACTATGTACAGATGCTCATTCGAAGAGCAGCTGAGGAGGGAAGAAGTTTATCCCTCACCCTGTATGTCTCGAATGGTTCTACCCAGAGAATACTGGAGGAATCCGAGATTAGAGAGAGCTTTCCCCAACTTTCGCCAGAGAGCTTTCGCGAAGCGATTCAATTTGATCCTTTAGTTCGCGCACAGTATATCGAGCTGGTTCGTCGTTTGATCCCAATTTTCATTTTAAATCGAGATCTGAACTCGTCATCCAAAAACTTTATAGTTCCGATGTTAGAGGATAATCTTACTGCTTCTGCTTTTCAGGCAATAAAAGAGCTTACGGAAAGAGAAGTAGGGAGCCTTGCGACAATTGTTAGAAATCCCTGTATAGGATGTTATCCTGGTAACGACTTCTCTCGGCTTGGAGTTCCTCTTGAGCTTCATGGAATGGAGAACGTGAATCTCTTGCGTCCGGGAGATGCATTTTCTCTTGATGGAACAGGCTATCGTTCAGCCGATGATGCTCAGGCTCTTCCATCGGCAGTTTCTACCGGAGCGGTAGAAGAGTTACTTGGCTTAGCGCAGCGTTTACCCCTACGATACTTTGGTTTGTGGCGGGCAGATCGTCAGGGGATTGTTCCAAGCGAAGGTGATAGGGCACCAAAGCACCCAAGAGAGCGAGATTATGTAACTCCGAGTGATACGCTTCGAGAAGTAGAGAAAGCGTTTTTCCGATACGGACTAGAAGAGTAACGACTTATCCCGAGCAGTTTTTCAGCCATTTTTTTGCGTGTTTCCAAAAAGGGAAAAAGCCCTTTTCTGCAAAGGGGAAAAGCGCCTGGTCCCATGGATCGTCTATCAGTTGGACTTCGATAGAGTGCTTACTGAGGGAATGAATGCCTTTTGTGAGCTGCGTGAAGTGCTCGCCTGGTTGTGGGCGGAGAAAGCAGACTTTTGAGTAGCCGTTCTGAAGAAGAAGGACAATGAGGTCTTGAAGCGGAAGGGGACTCTGAGAGCTATAATGAGCACACGCCTCCTTTAAAAGCGCTGTTGACCACGTATTCCGTTTCAACTCGGGATCGGGTATCTCAAGATCAAGATAGAAAAGGGGGCCAGACCAAAGCCGAGGCGGAGTGAGTTGTTCTCTACAGAGTATGAGAGGCAGAGTTGCGTCGGTATTTTCGAACGCCTTTGGTAAGAAGACGTTCTGTCCCACGATTGTGCTGGTTTCTTCTTGTGCCGCAATCCCTGTAGTTGAAAGGTCGGAGGAAAGAGGGCTCCAACGTCCTTCTGAAAATTGGTGAATATTTTGGGGAGTGGCAAGATACACTTTGCCCCGTGTATGCAGCCCCACCACCCAACGCCAAGAAAGAGTATTTGATGCGGGATCTCCATCAAGCAGATGTTGATACATCCAGTGTGCGCCAAGCTCCCATGGGAGCTGAAGGGTAAAATACCAAATGCTCGCGAACCACATACGAACATGATTATGAAGATAGCCAGTCTCTTTTAATTCATGAATCCAGTCATTAAAGTAGGGAAGGTGAGTCTCTCCACGAATAGCGTGTTCATAGCTTTGGAAAGATTCTTTGGCATCAGCCAACAGCAAATTTACTTTGTTCGTATATAGCTCCCAGATATTGGGATTTCTCATGAGCCATCCTCTCCAATAGGTTCTCCAAGAGAGCTCCTGAACAAATTTCTCAACGCTCGTAAAGGAATGCACATCTAGCAACGCCTGAAGGATTTCTCGTTCATGAAGGAATCGATATCGAATAAAAGGTGAGAGTTGAGAGACAGTTGAAGGAGAGTCTCGAATAAAGCCTCTATTTTGCTCATAGCTATCAGCCCGAGTGATAAAGTCAGAGAGACGGGACTGAGCAAGTTGATAATTGGGGGATTTCAAGCCTGTACCTCTTAAGGGTTCACTCGCAACGTTGTCTAATGTTTACTAAGTAACACCCCGATTATACGCTAGATTTGACTATGGGCCTAGAGTTAGAGATCCTACGTTTATGGCTGATCAAACGAACTTTTTGAACCTCACCCCAGAATATAAAAGTCTATTTTCATCTCTTCAAAAAGTTGCTCATCAAGAAAGCTCGCCGAAATGGAGAGAGCCATTAGCGAATGAGTCCTCTTTTTGCGGGCAAAGAGTTTTTGGTGAATATTGCTTGAATTACGAGTTCGGAAAATCTGAAATTCATGGAGGATGGGTGCTTCACCTACTGGTTACTGTGGGTGAACGTGAAGTATTTCTGGCAACTGGTCGTGGACAAGGAGATGGGCTTGCTGAACCAGAATCTATCTCGGTATGTCGGGCAGATAGGCTCGAAATATCATCCCTCAATCAATCGTTAGAGGCTCATTGATATCTGAAGCCGCTCGTCTTTCTTTCTATTTCTTTGAAAATTAGGTAAGAAACTCCGTGGACTCAGGATTGAATCTATTATCGGAGGGATGATGCATAAGAAGAGATTTAGGATAGTTGAAAGTATATTACTCTTCACGGTTCTGTTATTAGCACCACTTTCTCTCAGTGCCCAGAGCGGACCATCTGCTGATACGAACAAAGCGAAAACAAGTGTCCAAGTCGGGTTTAATCTTGCCAGAGGCAATACAGATACGACCCTCCTGACCATGAAGGCGACAGGAGAAATTTCGGTATCCGAGAAGAACTCTATTCCTTTTGATTACGAGCAGGGATACGGCGATAAAGATTCAGAGAAAAGTGTTGATTTCACGAAGTTATTGCTCGGTTATGAAAGGAAATTTTCGAAAGATTGGTATGTAAATGCCCAGAATGAGTTTTTCCGTGATGAAATTGCTGCGGTGAAATATAGAGAGATTCCAGCGCTGATCGTCGGATACTATTTTTCAAATGAAAAGCCGTTGATTCTATCAGCCGGGCTTGGGCCTGCCTATGTCTTTGAACATATTGGTGAGCTGGATGAGAACTACGCTGCGCCACGATTCGAGCAAAAGTGTATCTATTCTTTTGATAGTGGAGCAAAGTTCCATGAAACGCTGAGCGGGTTTTTTCAGATCGATGATGTCGAGAATTACTTTGTAAGAGTTGATATCGGAATTGAGACGCCTATTACGGATTTCTTAGCACTGCACCTTACGCTTACGAATCTTTATGATAATGAGCCAGCTGAAAACAAATTGAGGAACGATACGAGGCTGATCTCAGCTCTTGGCATTAAGTTTTAGCTGAGTTGCTTCTCGTCTCATGACGCTGGCGAAGAAGATGTCTCTCGGCTACGAAACTTGTCATTATAGTCCTCAGAAGCGAGCTGGATAATCGTTCGAGCCTCTTCTGCCCCGTAAACCTCAGCGATTTCTACCTTTGGAAGGTCTGAGCTATTTGGTATCTGCTTGTACGTAAGGAAGTAGTGTTTCAGACGGTCGAGTAACTTGAAGGAACAATCAGAGATGTCTTTCCATTCACCAAAAAGGGAATCATTCTCCAGAACTGCTATAAGCTTGTCATCTGCCTCTCCATGATCAATGAGTCTAAGACCTCCGATTGGAATAACGGTCACGAGAATGTCTCCATGAGTCACTGGCCGCTCGGTGAGAACGCAGATATCGATTGGATCGTCATCGCCTCGGATATTTTTTCTGTTCGTTTGACGAGAGCATCGTTCTCCAACGCGATCACCAGAATAGGTTTGGGGGATAAATCCATAGAGCGTGGGACAGAAGTTTGAGTACGTTTGAGGCCGGTCTATTTTCAGATGACCTGACACCTTATCGATTTCATATTTGACCGTGTCTGTAGGTACCATCTCTATGTAGGCATTGACAGTAGAGGGGCTACCTGCGCCTATTGACACACCATGCCAGGGGTGCGCTTTGGAATGGATGGCGCGATCAGGTTTTAAATCGGATTTCTTCTTCATGTCGCCACGGTATACGAATTTACCGCGTCAGACACTACTCTATTTGCATGTTGTACTGTTTGATTCGAAGGTTATGGGGTTTTCGAATGGGCTGGGATTTTCGAATAGACTGTGAGGTGAGCTCGAAGCTCACCTCAATCCTGATGTAACTGCTCTATTTCTTATCGTCTGAGTATTTCATCGACAGTATAAAAAATGTTGGAGCCCAGAGCCCGACGAAGAGCCCAAACCGCTCTGCGTGCGCTACCGCTTCGACTGACGAGCCATCCCCTTGGGCAAAGTACCAAATAGCGATAGAGGCTAAAATGGATAAATATCCTGCTACTTCGCAAAACTTGCCAAGTGATAGGGATGGTGATGAAGAATGTGTCACTGTCGTTGTTTCTGTCGCCATAGGAAGCTCCTTTTGAATGTTCTAAATCGGGTACTACTCGCAAGCTCCTAACAGATACGTTTCCAGAGAGAAGCTCCTTAGTGAGAGACGAGCGCGCTTTCACTTCCTTACAATTCGTTGTGTTAAAATGGGGGAGTCCCAGTAAAAGCAACATGTTAGAGTCGTTATACTGGTATTCCTCAATCCTTCGAATTTCTGTTACCCTGCTAGCGCTGATGATTCAATGAGCTCTGGTGCTCAGTCGGCATGAGGGAGGATTTCGATGACGTGGGCTCATATTCATCTCGTTACGGTTCACCTACCTTTGGTGGGAATGGCTCTCTGTTTCGTTCTTCTCGTACTCAGCGTTATGCGACGCAGTGCCGAGCTTCGCCAAGTAGCGCTCATTGGCATTTTCCTGAGTGGGATAGCCGTATACCCAATAGGATTTGCTGGGGAACAGGCAGAGGAGTTTGTCGAAGAGTTATCGGGTATTGATCACCACCAACTGGAAGAGCACGAAGAAGCTGGGGAGCTGGCAGTAAAAATCGCTATCGGTGTGGGGTTGCTGTCGGGATTAACTGCGCTGTGTTTTTGTTTCGGCCTTAAAGTATCTCATTCTTTGCTTTACCTAACGATGGCAGGAGTCATCTCAGCGTTGTTCTTCATGGGGCTTGCTGCCAGTGAGGGAGCACGGATGCGCCATGCTCCGGAGATTGATACTGGGCCGGGGCTATTTCTCCCCGCATAGCTCTTGGAAGCAAGGTCCTCTCGTTGTTACTGTTGAAGGTCATTTTAGGTAGGTGATGTGAGCCTCCTGCTCTGAAATCGAAGACAAGCTTTCTTGTTCGATATAGAGATGTCGGTCAGGTTTCAACGAGGGAGCCGCGCTTATTATTTGGGACTGTTTCCTCTCTTCATTTGTTTTGATCACTCCCAGCACTACTGCTTGTGGACTGCTTACTGCGGTAACTGCCACCTCAGGATATGCTCTTCTGAGATAAAAGACTGGAGCATACAACCGTGCATCATTCAGAGTTACCGTTTTTGGCCTGCGTTCAGAAAACAGAGAGCGCAATGCGTTTTCTGGAGAAAGTGCCTGAGCCACAGGTAGGATAATTTGTATTTTGACACCGACATAGACAACAAGAAATGAAGAGCAAAAAAGAAGGGATGGAGGAAGCAGCTGTTTTCGGTGTAAATGGAGCAAGCTCCCTATTAAGAAAACGGGGAGGAGTAAAGAGAGGAGTATTCCTGCTGATAGTGCGTCACTCTTTATTGCTAAAAGCTGCCCGTACCATTGGGTTTTCGCAAGTGCTTTCGGTGATGAGATGAGCGCTTCAAGAGACGCTGGATTTAAAAGGAAGAGAGTTACCAGGAGCCAGAGCACAAGAAAAAAAATTGCAAATATTACTGCTGAACGCCGGAGAAGCTTCTGACACTTCGATTCAAGATACGAGACGCTCATCGCCAGAAGAAGTGCTATTGATGGATACGCTGGTAAGAGATAGACGCCCCGTTTACTGGAGGGTAGCAGGTAAAAGCAGAACCAGATTATGGTAGTAGCCAACGCGAATTGCAAAAGCTGTTTTTGAGCAGATCCCAGCTCATTATACTTCCTCTGAATATCGCTCCTTTTACGTATTACGGAAAAGAGAAGTGGTATACAGAAAAGGGACCAGGGAAGAATGCCGGTAAGAAGACTTCCTGCCAGATAAAACGACCCATGAAGATGAGGATCTTCTCCCTTAGACATTCGACCGAGCAGGCGATCAATATTTTCCGAGAGAAAAATATTGAACGAGGCTCCATCGGATGCTTCCATTTGGTTCCAATACCAGAAAAGAAGGGGAGTAAGTGCCGATACGCTCAGTATAGCAAGCTGAATCAGCATTCCGAATTTCAATTCACGCCGAATGATGAGAAGAGTGAAAACGAGAAAAAGAGGAAGCAGCACTCCAATAGGTCCTTTTGTAAGGGCAGCAAGGCTGAGTGGAATGGCACTCAAAAGAAGGAAGAGCACTTTTCTTTCTTTTATCCAGTAAAAAAGGGCAATAAGCGCTAGGTTGCTCGTAGCCGCGAGCAGCATGTCGACTCGTGCAAGCGACGCGTGTCTTAGCCACTCAGAGGAACTCAGAAGTATCGCTGTCGTGAGGACGCCGATCGATATGCCCATGAGAGAGCTTACAACAAGTCCCCATGTCAAGAGGATTGAAACTGCGGAAATAATAGAGGGAAGTCGAGAGGTAAGCTCTGTGAGTTCGCCATGCACCATGGCCGAAAATACTATAAGCCAGTGAAGCAGGGGAGGTTTTGTCGCAATATCATCACCATATCGGACGGCATAGGAAAGGTCGTTATGAAGGAGCATGCTCTGGCTCACGACCGCTTCCCTCGGCTCACCCGTAGAAATGAACGGAGCAGATGACGCGGGAAGGAGAACACAGAGAGAAAGTGCGGTCACGATGATGATAAAGAAGACCATCACACTCAGCGAACTTTCGCGTCGTAGAGCTATGGGGTCTGGAACCATAAGGACAATCCTTGCCAATGAATGCAATTCATTCTACCGAGGATATGTGTAGAAAATCCAGTCGTGGGGGAAATTCACAGAATAAAACGAGAGCGTACTGCCTGTTATCTGGGCTCGCCTTCCTCTGAAGAAGCAAGGTGTTCTGATATGGTTTCATAGAGAACTGCGCGATCTATCGGTTTTGTGATGTAGCCGTCCATGCCGGCAGCGAGATACTCTTCACGGTCTCCCTTCATTGCATGTGCTGTCATCGCGATGATTGGTATGTGTGAACAGCTATTTTTTAACTGGCGAATGGCTTGAGTTGCTGCTACACCATCAAGTTGGGGCATTTGAATATCCATAAGTATAAGATCGAAGCTCTTATGCCGGCAGGTTTCAACCGCCTCAATTCCATTCTGTACGGTGGTGACAGTAAAGCCCTTTTTCTCCAAAAGCTTTTGTGCGAGGAGTTGATTCACTTCGTTATCTTCAGCAAGGAGAATGTGCGTGGTGCTTTGTGTATCTCCTGCCATGGTTGTTGCTCGAGGCAGTGATCTTGCAGCCGCATCACTGTCTGAGGTTTTAAATTCAACGGTGAAGAAAAATCGACTTCCATACCCTTGAGTGCTCTCGAGATGTATTGAGCCATCCATAAGATCAATCAGGCGTGAGCAAATAGAGAGTCCCAGACCTGTCCCGCCGAACACTCGTGTTGTACTTGCATCAGCCTGAGAGAAGGCATTGAAAATGGCTTGTTGTTCTTCTTTGGGTATCCCTATTCCATTATCGGTGACAGAAAATTCAAGAGTAACATGCTCTGCAGATTGGTTTTGCAGCATAATTTCAAGACAAATTGCGCCATGAGAATCTGTAAATTTGACTGCATTATCGAGAAGATTGACAAGAACCTGTCGAAGTCTATGCGGGTCGCCAAAGATATATGTTGGAACAGAATCGCTAATTTTTACTTCGAACAGGATTTCTTTACTCTTCATCTTCACTGTTAGAAGTCTTGAGAGGTCGTGAATGAGTTCACGAAGGTTAAAAGCAATCGGAGAGAGCTCCATCTTACCAGCTTCGATTTTTGAAAAGTCGAGAATATCGTTAATGATTGTTAATAAAGAGGCGCAAGAGTCTTTGACGATACCAATCAGTTCTCGCTGTTCTTTATTCAGTTCTCCGTCAAGAACAAGATCTGCCATCCCAATGATTCCATTCATTGGTGTTCGGATTTCATGGCTCATATTTGCTAAAAACTCGCTTTTGGCAGTGGTAGCGGCTTGGGCTTCATCACGCGAATAGGCCAGCTCTTCAGACTGTCTCGCAAGAGCTTCTGCTTGCTGTTCAACTTGGCTTTTCGATTCCTCTAGATCCATCAGATATTGATTGAGCTCTTCTTGAATTCGTCTTCTGTTCATCTCTGCCCTATATGCCTCAAGCAGGCTTGTGAGGGTAGTGAGGAAGGGCTCTAGGGTTTCGACCATTTCCCAATCATATCCTCCAGGGCGGTTTGCTATACCGACCATCCCGATCATTTTCTCACCACTGTAAAATGGGAGGCCTAAGAAGGAGTTCAGTGGTGGATGACCCTCTGGAGTTCCTCCACTACTTGGATGTTCTTGAGGACTATTGGTCAAAAGTGCTTTTTCTGAGCGAATGACCTCTCCAAAAAGAGTTTGAAGATTTCTGAACTCAAAAGCATTAGGAGCATTCTGCTCATAGAACGCCCGTGTTTCTTCATTCCAACTAATATCAGAAATAGCATATGTCTGAAGATACGGAGCTCCATCTTCAGAGTGACGAATTTCACCTATGAATCCATAAGAGGAATCAGTGATTCTTAGAAGATCTTTTAAAAGCTGATCGAATTCATCAATATCCTTTCGGGAGTTTAAAAAGCGAAGTTGCGCCTCGGTAATAATTTGAAGCAGCTTATTTGAACGTGTCACCTTTTCTTGAATTGACTGTTCCGTAGTTATGTCTTGAATCGTACCGAGGTATCCCACAAGGGCACCTTGTTCATAGTAAGGATTTGCGGTTGTTAGGACGTGCTTAATGCTCCCTGATGTGTGTTGAAATCGGTGTTTTGCTTGGAAGGTAGAATTCTTCCTCAAAGCTTCATTCCACTGTTGTTGAATCCGAGGAAGGTCGTCGGGATGAATAGTCTTCGTCCAGAGATGAGATAGGCTGCCTTCATCGGACAGACCAGTAATTTCTCGCCATTTTTCATTTACATACTGACATTCGCCCAATTCATTTGTCTGAAAAATCCCCACGGGTGCAAGTGAAGAGAGCGCTTGATATCGCTCTTTGCTCAGTTTTTCTCGAAACTCAATTTTTTTTAAGGCCGTTATGTCTTGGATGGATGCATGTATGAGTGGTCTTCCATCTCGTTGACGTTGTCTTGTCTGACCTCGGAAATAGAGGTGTTTCTTCTCTCCGTTAGGATTTGCGAGACGGAATCCAAACTCTATACGTTCTCCTCTTAATGCTTTTTGCATCTGGGCGCGCCATAAAGCTCTATCCTCTTTCGCTATCAACTGTTCGTGCGCTGAGAAGTCAGGCACGGGCCGTCCGATAGGATAATCGAAAATATTATAGCATTGCTCTGACCACTCTAGTGCTTGAGTTTGAACGTCTAGCACCCAGATGCCGATATTTGCAATTCTTTGAGTCTCTTTCAGGAAAAGAGATTCGTCAGCAGGATGGAATACAGGACTCTCCGTTGGCCAGATTCTCGCCATACATCGTCGTCCAAATGAGAGGAGGGATCGAAAGATATTAAGCATAAATAACGAGTTCCTAGAGAGCATCCACCCTCATTTAGATGCAGGTTCAGAGCGAATGACTTCACACTTGCGAGCAGGAACAGGGGGAGAGAGATTTATAAGTAAGTCACGTGATTACAGGGCCTTACCACCATTTTATCGAACGTCCAGATTTCATATCAGACAAGGCAAAAATCACTTCAGAGAGAGGGGAAAGTGGTCGAACTTCTTCAGTGTACTTCACGCCTTTGAAGCCAGCGTCCGTTGTATGGGGCGAGATGTACACCGTTATGCCAGAAAAGAGTTCGTTCATGTGAGGAGGGGTATGAAGACAGTTCTTGTTGTCGACGATGATATTGAATTTCGGGAAATTTTCTCGCTCATGCTTTTAGAGTTAAACTGTGCTGTTTGGCAGGCAAGTTCAACGGCTGAAGCCTTTGAAATTTTGGAGCATGAAGAGCTTTTTGATTACATTTTCTGCGATTTACATATTCCGTTCACACTCGAATCTGACTCCGACAAGTATCAGTACAGCAAGGAGGTGGGTATCAGAACGCTCTCGGAATTTTCAATGCTCTATAAAAATGATGTTACACTCATAGCAATCAGTGCAGCTGAAGAGAGCGACCAAGATCTGGTGCGTCAGAGGCTAGGTTGTAAAGTGCCTCTTCTCGGCAAGCCAATTCGAAGAGAGCAGCTTAATATGATTCTGAATGACGATCTTTCGCGTGATATCATTTCCCATATCTCTGCTCCGAACGATCTCTCACTGCTCGTTCAGTAAGAGAGAAGGTCTTCGCTACGCTATACAGAGATTTTTGGCTAGAGTGACTGAAGAAATGCCACAAGATTATCTCGCTCTTCTTTGGTCAGGGTCATGAATTTACCCCGTGAGGGAGATGCTTCTCCTCCGTGCCAAAGAATCGCTTCTTCAAGACTCCGAGCTCTTCCGTCATGCAAATATCGTTGTTCGACCTCTGAGATTCTCTCAAGATGCCCCAACCCCCATAAAGGAGTGGTCCTCCATTCTCGACCACTAGCAGAGAACTCTGAACGCTCATCAGCTAGTCCCTCCCCCATATCATGAAGCAGCAAGTCGGTAAAAGGGTGAATGGTCTGGCTGCGAAGAGGTGCCAATGGAAAGTCTTCGCTGGTCGTAACCGTCATTTTATGACAATCACTACATCCAATGATCTGAAACAAGCTCTTACCCGCGAGAACCTCGGGCTGCTCTTGATCCCTTGCCGCGGGCACCCCACTGAGGGCTTGATAAAGAGTAAGGGTATCTAAGTCGAAGTCTCCTAAGTCAATTTGACTGTTTTCATCGGGAAAGAGTGAGTTCGTGAGCCCGATATCATGAAAGGCTGCAGCAGCGGTTTGTTGTCTAAGGCTCGGATGGCTGGCACGCGCTCCGAATCGACCGAGCTCAAAATTTCCATTGGCGCGATTTGGTACATATTGAGGGACTCCAGAGATTCCGTCTGAATTTGCATCTTCTGGATCACTCCATGCGAGGATCTGTTCTTCAGGTATTGCTTCAAGTAACCCTAAACCTACTAATCCAGGACTCATTCGCAGCGAATGTACCATGTTACGCTTCCGCACCCCCCTGAGTCTGAATCCTAAGACTGGTTTTCTCAGTGAAAAGGCATTTCCATCGGGGTAGGTTCCGACATATGTCCGCCAGCGGAGCCGTGGGAGTCTCCGAAAACGGAGTTGCCGCTGCTTTTTTCTCTGTGAGGTGAACTGAACTTTCATTTGTTCTTCAAAGCCCGGGATTTGTCTCGGTGCCCCACTCTCGGTTACACCTTTGAAGCCAAGCTTAATCACCATCGCACTCTTACGACCCCTGTTTACCTCTACTGAGCCTCTGCCATTCTGAACATGACACGCACCACAGCTGTTATGGATAAAACTGGGTCCAAGTCCAGTAGCTGGAATTCGTTTCGTATGAAACAGGCTAAATCCTTCGAGTTGTCTCTCCTGGCTTTGAGTCCCAACAACATTCGGCGCAGTAACTTGAAGAACCGAGGAAGATTCGGAGAAAGAGGTAAGCTCTCCCCCTAAGAGTGTGATATCCTCTGCTTTTACTGAGAGAGAAAGAAGAGAAAGAGTCAGTATGAGAGCTCCGAGAGAAGCCTTTCTCACTACCGTAGGCGCCTTCTTCAGATTTTTTTTAAGCAGTGTCATGACGTTTCAATGCCTTTAGGCAGAGGTTAATGAGTGTTTTTCGAATTCTTCTTTCCTGCGATGTCTTAACGTTTTAGCAGAAGTGGAATCGTTAAGCACCTTTTTCTCTTCGAATTCAGCTTCTCTATTGTGAATGTGGAACCGAAGAAAAACAGAGAGAAAACAATCTCCTAGGCAACTTGAGAGCCCATATTCCGTAAAGGAAAAAAAGCATGGTATTCCTTGGCTTTGAGGAAGAGATTTTCACGGTATGAGATGACCCAGCGGTATGAGATTAGCCAGCAGCTGATGTTGAAGAGTTATCAGAGTCACCGTTTGCTTGGGCAGCAGCCTCTTTCTTCTTTTTTTCTTCGTCTTTCTTTAACCGAGTGTAGTCAAGGTAAAAGAGGTTTGCTTGAATATTATCTGTGTTCGAGTAGACATAGGCGAGAAAGAACTCGGTGATCGTGGCATTCCGATTTGCCAATTCCTCTGCAAGCCGAAGTACCAGTGCCATGCGATGTTTATTCTCATTTTCGAATGCTTCCCACCATTTTCGCGCACTTCCAGTAGTATTTTCCCAGTCAAGTTTCGCCTTAATTTCGGTGAGCTTTTCGTTCACTTGTTCATCATTCCACCCTCGGGTGTCTGATATTCCGGCTGGGAGGCCTCCACTATTCCCGCCTGCACCACCAGTTGAGGGCTGTCCATCTCCACTACTCGCAGTGGGAAGTGTTTCTTCAAATTCAATCGGCCCTTCCCGAAGCTTGAGCTCAGGAGCTTCTTCAGACTCATTAATGCGGCGGAGCATCTCTGGAATCTTGAAATAGAACTCCATATGACCTTGGAAGGGTCGGGTTTCTGGAAGGAAAAAGGTCATTATTTTATCTGCAGGACGTCCGATTTCATCTGGAGTAAGAACCGCTCGTTGCTGTACTTGCTCTTGCGTCCCATCGTTTTGGCTCGCAAAAAATTCAACCTTCTTTCGGTTGCTGCCAGTCGATTGCGTCGTGAAGCGAATAGTCATCTGACCTGTTTCCTTCGAGGCCCACTCGGAGTCTTGAAGATCGAGGGGAGGAAGGAAGATTTTGGTGCTAAAACCAGCAAGTACAGAGTCGGAATCATCTCCATAGTTGGCTTTGACCTGGGCAATCGATTGAATTGCCGCAACAATACTTACATTACGAGAACGCAGGGTGTTGAGCTTCACATGAATATCGGGCAAGCGTCCGAGGGCACTGGCAAATTCGTCAATAACGAATCCAACTGGACGTGGAAGTTTGTGTCCTGGGCAAGATTCCGCTCTTTTAGTGAGAAAGCGAAGTAATTCAACGATGATTACGTTCGCCATGGGACGTAGCATCTCAAGTTCGGATTCTCTAAGCTCTACGACCATCAGAGTGGGCTTTTCAACGAGGAGTTCCGGATCAAATTCATTGAGCCAGGTGGTAGAACGAATCGCTTTAAGGTCCCACGCTGCAAGACGCATGGAGAGTTCGGACATAATGGTGTCCGCGTTTTGAGATCCAGAGCGAGCAAGTTCAACGAAGGTCTTGGCTGTTCTTAATGCATGTGGATGAGCCTCGATCCAGTTCCCTAACTCTTTCATACCTGATTGGACCAGCTCGTGAATACGTGGCATGGACATCGTATCTTCAGGATCGTTCAGGAGCCCGACCATGATCGCGTTCAGGATAGCTAGCGCATTATTGCGGAAAAAGGGGCTGTCGGACTTTGCGTTTGGTTGATCGGTTGCCGAGATAATAGTGTTTGCAATTAACTTCGCATCCGTATCATCGTCAATCTTTGAGAGGATGTTCCAACTCAGACTTCTCACGGTATCAAGAGGATTGAACAGAACCAGTTCTTTCTCTGGGTTATACTTGCGGGTGAAGTTCGCGAGCTTTGACCACATTTCTGGCTTGGAATCGAGTACGATGGTTGACCGGTGTGGGCATAGACAATCATCATAGAGAATTGGAAGAATAAACTTTGTTGTTTTACCACCACCAGTCTTGGCAACCATGAGCATGTGTCGGTTACGCTCCCCTTGAGGTATCATGATGTGGCCTTTTTTCAGCGAAATACCATCGCTTCCTTGAAGATCATAGACATTTAACTTCGTGTACGGAGGGAAGTGTGTGTGGTCGGTGCGTTCTTTTGTCCAGCGTAGTATGTCATCTCTGGTCGCGAGATCTGCTGAACCGAGCTCATTTGACTCAGACCTTTTCGGTCGGCGGTTGTTATTTTGGAGAAGACTAGAAACAGAGAAATCGCCAAGAACAGAACCAGTATACTTGTATTCTTTGAGTGAACAGAGGACCAGGGAAACGAGGTACCCTGATAGGAGTACTATAAAGATTTCTTCGTATACAAACCGGTGAGAAGCTGGTGCTACGAGCAATGAGAAGAGTGGTTCGAGCAGAGGAATTGGGGGCTGCGGATGGGGTGTCCGAATCGTTCGAATGAGTAAGTCAATTTCAGAGATTGTCCATCCACTGGCGCCTACATGGAGTCCGATAAGAAGCATTAACGGAGCGGCTCCAATTCCCCAAAGATAGTTGTCTTGGTTGCTCGTTTGCTTAATGAGAAGATATGCGGCAGGCACACCGAACACAACGACACTCGTGAGCCATGGGAGTCCGAAGAAGACCTGAGCACCTTGAAGAAGGGCTATTTCAAGTAACTGGAGCATAACCTAATTCTTTTTCGCCTAGCAGATGGAGAGTCTTACGCATAAAACTCTCCTTCTCCACTCACAAGTCAGCCTCACGCGCTTGTTCGCTTCTAAAAATGAGAAAACTACGAAAGTTTACCATAAAATCAGCGGCTTATCTCATAAATTGTTATGGGAGATATTTTTATAATGTGCTAAAACTTTACGAAAGAATTGCTTCGACTATCGCTGGTAAAGTAGAGCAATTCTAATGCCTTAGCGTTTTATTGGCATAAAAGAACAACCAACATCTTTATTTTACCTCAAATTGGCGTGTTCTTCTGACTTTCTTGGCGCCCACTGAAACCACTTGTGGAGGACTACTCGTGGGATGTTCCTCTCGGATGTATAGCTCCGATGGCGGTGATATTCATTCTAACGATATAAGTGTTTTTACTCGTTTTGGCTGTGTTCTTTTGGCCCTCTTCGTGAACGAGTTCCAGTTCCTGAGCAAGTGCAGGATGAAGAGCATCTCTTTCTTGTGAACTCTCGATTGTTTGCATGAGCTGATTGAGAGCCTGTTCCGAACTGCCAATAACGGTAAATGAAAATTGAAGCTGGATATCATTCCCGCTAATACTACTGAGGATGATTTCAGTTTGTGTTGATTTATTTGCGAGGGGGAGGAGTTCTTTACTGATATTCTGTAAATACGCAATCAGAACATCAGCAATACTTCGCCAAATGTACATTGAACGTTGCTTTACTTGGACTTTGAGTTCGACTTCACATCCGATCTCGCCCGAAAGCGTGCCTAAACTCTCCAGCAAGAGATCCTGACCAGATACAAATGGAGTAAGCACCTGACGAGTTAAATTGCTTAATGATGCCGAGATATCCTCCTTTAAGTCGGTCATTTCAATCCTTAGCTGAGAACTTAAAAGAGGTGAAGCGAGAATTCTTTCTACGTCTCTTTCTATGTCTGCTAGAGAGGTTTTGGCGGTGCTCAATGAATCACGCAAGTATCGTAAACTTTTCAGTTCGTGCGAGTTGAGGAAGTTGGCGGTGATATCTCTAAGTGTAAATAAAAAGTGAGGAGAAAAGGTCTTTTCAACGATTCGTTCTAATGAGGCGAGATAGACTTTGTCGCGGAAAAATAGGTGCTCCTTTGCCGATGGCGGAGTGTCTGTAGCTGATGTTCGGTTGCGTGAGACGCGGTCCGCGAGTTGTCGGAAGAGGACTCTCTCTCGCTCTTCTGGGAGGAAGGGTACTCCCCGGTTGGGTTCTGATTCCAGGCTCTGTGCTTCAGATGAGAGCGCATTTACCCGTTTCATGTGATGCAAGAGGGCGTGAGCGGGGCCGTTTCTTGTTTGACCTAAAATAGGTCTTAAGTCGTCTCCAAGCAACAGAGAGTTTATGATGGGGCCAAGTGATTCCTCCTTAGAGTCATTGAATGTGTTGTTGAAATTTATGTTTTTTTCTAACAGGAGGTTTAGTTCATCTTGGAGTTCAGGAGACACCCTAAAAATCGTACCAGTGAGGACTTCTCCTATGTCGGATTGGCTGGCAACACAGTGATTAATTAAGAGCTGAGATGTGTCGGGATCTGGGGGGGTCCATCGGTAGGCAAAAACTTTCGGGGTCCCAGAAAGAAGAGTTTCTTCTAAGGTATTTAAAACACGGAAGCGATCATCAAAATGCACATGGCGAAGGAGTAGCCCGCCCTGAGTTCTGAGTTGTTGTTCTGGAATACGTAAGATTGCCTCGGTATCACCAGAGCAATGGAGTAGCGTTGAGAGGTCTGAAGAAAGACAGTAGGAGAGAATCTCTGGCAAGTGAAACATTGGGGAAGGAACGGAAGAGCCCGTTTTGCGAGCGGTTTGAATGGCGAGTTGTAAGGCTGAAAATGGTACTTGTCCGAGATATGAGCGCGTTTTTGTATAGCCACGGGATAATTCTCTTAAGGTCTCCCTATCTCTCGCTCGAGAAATGAATTTTTTAGAGCCACTCGAGCGAGAAGAAATAACAGGGGGGCCTGTGGATGAAATTTCTTCCTTTCTCTCACTTGAAAGAGCTTGGCTTGCAGTGCTCGGAGCGAGAGTAGAGTCTTGTTGTGTGAGCCTGAAGTGCTCTTTGGTCAAAGGGGCGGTCTGTTTTGGCGATTTCAATCTTTTTGACAGAGACTGCTTGGATGGTGTGGGCTGAGTATGAGGGAGCTTTGAGATGGATTTTGGAGCACTATCCGCCTTCACCGAGCCTTCGGTTATCGCGCTTTCAGAAATTGAATGACTGGTATGGCGAGTTGGGCGTGAAGACGCACCTATCAACGAATGGTTCTTCTCTACAGTGGAGTTCTTCTCTCCAGTAGGGTTTTTCCCAGCAGGACTTTGCTCAGGAAAAGAACCAGCAGGACTTTGCTCAGGAAGAGAACCAGCAGGACTGTGCTCAGGAAGAGAATTGGGCTGCCCATCAGAAGCGAGCGCTGGAGTAGCAAGCTCTGGGGCTCGGGTCTTACGACCCCTAGAACTTGGTGTTTTCCCTTTGCTTGAGGAACCTGTCATAGCAACGCGCACCCCTCGAAAATCGTAGCGAATTTCTCGCATTGTTGCCAGAGAATTCATTCAAGAGGGGGTAAGGGGTGTTGATAAGGGAGCTCTAGTTGCTTATTTTACTCGCAAAGGGCTCATTGAGCCGATACAAAGGGATTTCGTGAAGATAGCAATTCTTGGGACTCGAGGGATACCAGGTCGTTACGGAGGCTTCGAAACCTTCGCTGAAGAACTCTCAAAGCGTTTGGTTGGTCGGGGTCATGAAGTGACCGTCTTTGGCCGTACGAGATGTTTCCCATATGAACGAGTTCGTGATGTTGATGGAGTGAAGCGGGTTAATACGTGGACCTGGTTTGGAAAACATGCCGAAACTCCTTTGAGTTCTTTAACGGCATTTATCTACCTCATATTTTTTCGAGTTGATGTCATTGTCCTTTGCAATGCCGCAAATAGTGTCTTTGCTTCTATCGCCCGACTTTTCGGAATGCCAGTGATTATTAATGTTGATGGCATTGAGCGGAAGCGGAGCAAGTGGGGCATCCTTGGAAGGTGGTGGTATCGGCTGGGAGAGGTCAGCTCGTTGTTGTTTGGCTCGAAGGTTGTCGCTGATGCCTATTCGATAGGGGATTATTATGCAACGCACTATGGTTTTTCTGTAGAGCGGATTGCGTACGGTGCCAAGGGTCTTCCAGCAGAGAATAGTGATATCCTTGAAGAGTTTTGCTTGCTGCCAAAGAATTATATTTTGTATGTGAGCCGTCTTGAGCCAGAAAATAATGCACTTGGGGTCGTTCAAGCCTATGAAGCTTCAGGAGTGGAGATACCGCTCGTAGTCGTGGGAGATGCCCCGTACGCGGCGGAGTATATCGAAAGAGTGAAATCAGCGGCTGGTCCGCGAGTTGTCTTTACGGGGTATCAGTTTGGAGATGCGTATCGAGCGCTGCAAAATAACTGTCTGTTGTACGTACAGGCGACTGAGGTGGGTGGTACTCATCCTGCCCTGATTGAAGCGATGGCTTATGGAAGTGCTATTCTGGCGAATGGTGTCCCGGAACACTTTGAGGTTCTCGGCGGGGCGGGTCTCTACTATCCGAAGAATGATTTTAAGCGCTTAGCGGACTTGATGCACTATCTGGCCAGCTCTCCTGAACGCGTTAGCGCTTTTGGTAAAGAGGCCAAGCGTAGAGCCAGTGAGTTATTCAACTGGGATACGATCACGGACGCTTACGAGCAGCTATGCGCTAAAGTGCTGAATTAGAAGAGTAAATTTTGCAACTGGGCGTATTTCTTTCATGTCTGGTTGGCTAGGATCTCACGAACGGGCATACTGTGGCGTGAGAACAAGGTCGTCGCATTCATTGAGCAGGCCTTAAGGAGTAGATGCCATGCGTGGAATTTCCGTTGTCGTTCCAGTTTATAACGAATCTGAGAACATAGCTCTGTGTCTTGAGGAGCTCATATCAGTGCTTTCGCCCCTGCAGGAGCCGTATGAAATCATATTTATTGATGATGGATCTTCAGATGGTACCCCTGAAATTCTGACCGAAGCAGCTCAAAACAATGGAAATGTAGTTCTCATTGAGTTCCGAAGGAACTTTGGACAAACCGCCGCGATGGCAGCAGGCTTTGAGCACGCCCGATATGAATTTGTGGTGCCGATGGATGGTGATTTGCAGAATGATCCCGCTGAAATCGGAAAGATGATTGAGAAAATAGATGAAGGATATGATCTCGTAGCGGGATGGAGAAAAAATCGACAGGATGCGTTCATCAGCCGAAAGCTTCCCAGTAGGATAGCGAATCGTATCATATCGTGGGCAACGGGCGTTTCCCTTCATGACTATGGATGTTCCTTGAAAGTTATGAGGAGTGATGTAGCGAAGAGTATTAAGTTATACGGGGAGATGCATCGCTTTATTCCAGCGCTGGCTGCTGAGTTCGGAGCTAAGATTGCCGAAGTGCCCGTGAATCATCGACCTCGAATTCATGGTTCGTCAAAGTATGGAATCTCTCGAACGATACGAGTTATTCTTGACTTACTTACCGTGAAGTTTTTATTGGGATTTGCGAAGCGTCCGATACACTTATTCGGTTCAATCGGATTGCTCTCTGGGTTGACGGGTGGCGTTATTCTCGCACTGATTACTATCCAGAAGTTTCTGTTTCATGTGCCTTTGGGGAACCGTCCAATCCTGCTTCTGGGGATCTTGTTGTTGATTTTAGGGGTGCAATTTCTCGCTTTTGGATTGCTGGCAGAAGTGCTTACCCGCACCTATCATGAGTCCCAGGAGAAGCCGATTTATCACGTCCGACGGTTAAGGCGATTCAGGTCGCAAGGGGAGAGTTCACTTCCATTGGAAAGCCTGACGAACTGACGATTTAGTAAAAACCAACAGTGGGTTAATGGAATGACGCGAAGGAGACCGCTTCATATTTGCTTTGATGCTCGTAAATACCAAGACGGGGGCATCGGGGTCTATATCCGAAACGCAATATTCGGATTGCTGCACCATGACGTGCGCCTCACCGTTCTTGTTAACGATGCTGATCCCGACAAATTCTTCGATTCTTTCGGTGGTATGGGCATTCAGTGGCCAAAAGATTTCACCGTCTTGACGGTGAAGGCGAGGCCATTTTCTTTCTCGGAATTATTTACCCTTCAGTTTGAACTCGACTGGAGCGGCTTTGACCTCTTTCATACTCCTAATTATTTGTTGCCCTTCGGTATATCTTGCCCGTGTGTCGTGACAGTCCACGATCTGATTCACATTCGACACCCTGAGAAAGCATCGTACCCATTCCTTTCGGCACCTCTTCTCTATTCGTCGGCAATGCGCGCGAAGAGTCTCGTGTGCGTTAGTCGGGCAACCCGAGATGATGTCCTTCGACTCTGTGCCTTTCATCCGAGGGTAAAGCGAAAGGCAGTCGTCATTCCAAATGCGCTCTCGCCCACATTTCAGGAGCTAAAGAATCAGCCAGATCTCTTGCGCTCACGTTTTGGTCTGACAACTCCGTACTTTCTGAGTGTGCTCTCTACTGTTAAGCCGCATAAGGGGGTTGAGGATTTATTGCAGACCTTTAAGACCCTGGAATTGCGCGCGGAGAAATCCAAGAAAAAGCGCCCACAACTTGTGTTGGTGGGGCAGGGCACTGAGAATCTGATTAAGGTAGAACAGCTCTTGCGCTCCGCAGATGAATTAAGGGATGTGCGTCTTTTGGGAGCGGTCTCACAGGGCGAGCTTCGACAACTCTACAAACAGGCTCGAGCGCTGATTGTTCCATCTTTTCGCGAGGGATACTGTCTGCCAGTTATTGAAGCGCAATCGGTAGGGACACCAGTAATTTCACGCCCGGTTCCAGCGGTGTTGGAGAATCTCTCACCGCAAGATACCGTATGCGATGATTTCTCACTTGATAGCCTCATAGGAGCAATCGAGCAGTTCATGGCTGATGAGGAGAGTCCGGAAAGAGCCGACCTCGAAGGTGTTCTTAGTCACTGGAGGAGAGATTTTGCGGAACGAGTAAATCCTATTCGTATTGGAGATAAACTCGTCACACACTATGCAGAATGTGTTTCGCAACGAGATGATAAATCAAATTCAGAAATCGTGTTAGAAGAGCGAGAGGTAGCATAGGAGATTCGCCATGAATGTCACGAAGCCACTTTCATGACATTCAACGTAATGGTTTAAGCCGATATGAGAGTAGCGCTGGTACATGATTGGATCACTGGAATGAGAGGCGGGGAGCGGTGTCTTGCCGAGTTCCTTTCGATGTATCCGGACGCTGATATTTATACTCTGGTGCATGAGCCAGGTGTAACAACTCCTGAAATTGATAGACGAGTACGTGGCACATCGTGGTTGCAGAGATTTCCACGCCTTCGAAAGCGCTATCGACTCTTCCTCCCTTTATTTCCACTGTTGGCGCGTTCTATCAAAGTCCAAGACTACGACCTCGTAATTTCGTTAAGCCATGCGATTGCAAAAAATGCTTCGTATAAAAACGTTGGCTGCCATGTTTGCTTCTGTTTCACCCCAATGCGTTATATCTGGGACATGGCGCCCTTTTACCTTGGACGGACGATTTCAATCCTCTGTGCACCGTTCATTGCACTGTTAAGGGGGTGGGACAGGCGTGGTGCGTCTCAAGTTGATCATTTTGTTGGTATTAGTCGATTCATTGCAGCTCGTATAAGAAAGTTCTATTCGAGAAAAGCAGATGTTTTATATCCGCCGGTTATGAATAAATGGGAAACATCGGTACCGATGCAAGACCTGAAGCAGCGGCCATTCCTTTATGCCGGTGCATTCGTGCCATACAAAGGGGTGGAGCATATTATTGAAGCATTTAATGAGTTGCAGTTACCGCTCTGGTGTGTTGGTTCTGGTCCGCTTGAGGAAGAACTCAAGCGAAAAGCGGGTGACAATGTCTCCTTTCTCGGTGCAGTTACAGATTGTGAACTTGGGGAGTTATATCAGAAGGCTCGGGCGTTGATTTTTCCCGCGAAGGAAGACTTTGGGATTATACCTATAGAGGCTCTTTTGAGTGGAACTCCTGTAATTGCTGGGTATCATGGAGCAACGCGCGAGACCATCCCGGGTTGGAGATGGTGGCTTGGTGAGGCTTGGAACTCTACGGTTCATGCAGGAGTGTTTTTTCCAATTCGGGAGCATGGTCAGCGATTAGAGGAATCAGAGTATCCAAGACTTCTTGTGAGTGCTCTGAGGCAATTTATTTCGATTGAAGGAGAGTGTAAGGCTGAAACAGCCATTCATCATGGACGCAAATTCTCCCTTACAGCTTTTCAACAGGGATGGATTGAGTTACTCAAAAAGAAGGGAATAGCAGCCCCTGAAGCTTTTGAGCAATGTGATGAAGAGCAAGCAATGACAAGAGCGGATTCAACAAGTGATGTCCAACAGATTGAAGCCCCTATCAGAAAGGTATTGAACAGATGTTGAAGCAGAAACGACAACTCTTTGAAATCTTGTTTCTCGGTACCGACCTTATAGCGATTACCGTGGCGTGGATTTTATCCTACTGGCTTCGATTTGAATCGGGAGTTATTCCAGTAGATAAGGGTGTGCCCGATTTCGGCAGCTACCTCATGATGTTGCTTTTCATTTGGGTGATATGGGCCTTTGTCTTTCGACGCATGGGTCTTTATCGACCAATGCGAGGGGTGCGTCGAATTCGTGAGATTTGGCTTTTGCTGAATGCCAATGCGTTATCGATTTTACTCTTACTTTCCTTTACCTACCTTCTCCGCGAAAAGAGTGTGCCATATTCGCGTCTGGTTTTCGTTTACTTTGGCGTTTTAGCCACGGTTGCTACTGTCCTCCAACGTTCTTTTGTTCGCTTTCTGTTAAGAGAGGCTCGTCGTCGCGGCTATAATTTGCGTTACTTACTGATTGTAGGAGCGGGTAATGTGGCAGGGGATATAGCGACAAGACTGCGCTTACATCGGGAGCTTGGGTTTCAACTTGTGGGATGTTTATCAAAGACTGGTGAAGAGTCACGTGGACCAAAAGGAGTTCCAATACTAGGTGGCTATGATGATGTGGCACCACTTATTCAGAAACTGGATATTGATCAGGTGATGGTCTGCTTACCTTTGGAGGACAATGCTCTTCTCCCAGGTGTCATGGAGCAGATTGGAGACTCATTGGTGGACGTAAAGATTGTTCCTGATATTTATCAATTTGTGACACTTGGCGGAGAAATTGAAGAGTTTGAGGGGCTCCCTGTCATCAATCTTCGTTCTACCCAACTCGAGGGAATCAATCTTGTTGCGAAGAGATCTCTTGATGTTTTACTCGGTTCCCTGCTGCTTGTTCTCTTTTCTCCGATTTTGCTCGTATTGGCAATTCTTGTGAAAGTTACTTCTCGGGGACCAATCTTTTTCCAGCAAGAACGAGTGAGCGTGGATGGGTCTCATTTTTCAATCTTGAAGTTTCGAACAATGCGAACGGACGCGGAGGAGCAAGGGCCTGGCTGGACTAAAGAGGGGGATAGTCGGGTGACAGTAATCGGAGGTTTGCTTCGTAAGTGGAGTCTTGATGAGCTTCCGCAGTTAGTCAACGTTATTCGTGGGGATATGTCGATGGTCGGTCCTCGACCGGAGCGGCCTGTATTTATCAAAGAGTTTCGGAGGCATATTCCTCGATATATGTTAAGACATAAGGTGCCGGCGGGTATTACTGGATGGGCGCAAATCAATGGCTGGCGAGGTGATACCTCTATCGATAAGCGAATAGAGTGTGATCTGTACTACATCGAGAACTGGTCACTCCTCCTTGACCTAAAAATTCTCTTTCTCACCATCTTCCGAGGCTTCAGGAACCGAAACGCGTATTGAGCTTCAATCTCACGCGACAAGAGCTCAATTTCCTTTGTTCTCTAAGGGTTAAAGGGTTTAGTTTTTCTCCCCTGTGCGCTAGTCTAGCGGCAGTTGATGAGCAAGGGATAGGAGTTCATGTGGAAATAGCGATAGTTGGGTCAGGATATGTCGGTCTCGTTGCAGGCGCCTGCTTTGCTGATTCTGGAAATGATGTGCACTGTGTTGATAAGGATGAGGCAAAGATAGAAGCCCTGCTTAATGGTGAGATACCAATTTATGAGCCAGGCTTAGTCGACATAGTTCAGAGAAATACGAAGAATGGTCGATTAAAATTTACGACATCGTTAAAGGACGCCGTGGAGGCCTCGAGCGTTATCTTTATCGCAGTGGGGACCCCGCCGGGAGAGGATGGTTCCGCAGATCTCTCGCATGTACTCGCAGTCGCTTCAGGGATCGGCCAGTACATGAATGGCCCCAAAGTTATCGTGGACAAGTCAACTGTTCCGGTAGGAACTGCCGCTCTTGTTACCGAGGCGATTTCAAAGGAAACCAATCATGAATTTGAGGTCGTGAGCAATCCCGAGTTTTTGAAAGAGGGGGCTGCTATTGATGACTTCATGAAACCAGACAGGGTTGTGGTTGGGGTGCCGAGTGAGCGCTCAGCTACCGTCATGCGAAAGTTATATGCTCCCTTTGTTCGTACGAATAATCCAATTATTGTAATGGATGTTGTATCTGCTGAGATGACGAAGTACGCCGCAAACGCGATGCTGGCGACCCGAATTTCTTTCATGAATGAGGTCTCTCGGCTGTGCGAAAAGGTTGGTGCAGATATCGATAACGTTAGGGTTGGGATTGGTACTGACTCTCGAATCGGCATGAGCTTTTTGTTTCCAGGGATCGGATATGGGGGATCGTGTTTTCCGAAGGATGTTCAAGCACTTGTTCGGACGGCTCAAGAGCATGGAGTGCCGTTGCATGTTTCTGAGGCTGTTGAAAGAGTGAACGCGGCTCAGAAAATGTGGTTGGTAGAACAGATAGAGGCGCATTATGGCTCCATAAACGAGGTGAAGGGGAAGCACTTCGCGGTATGGGGTCTCGCTTTTAAGCCTCGGACCGATGATGTTCGTGAGGCACCGGCTCTCGTCACCATTCGCAGCCTGTTAGAGGCTGGAGCAAAGGTCTCAGCGTATGATCCGGAAGCCGTTGAGACGTTCTCCGCAGCTATTGGGCCTCGAGAAGGGCTAGAGTTTGCAGACTCAAGCTATGCTGCACTGAAGGGCGCGGACGCGCTTCTCATTTGTACCGAGTGGAATGAGTTCCGCCATCCGAACTTTGATAGGATTGCCGAGAGTCTCACAGAGCGCATGATCTTCGACGGAAGGAATATTTTCAGTCTAGAGGAGATGAGGGCTCGCGAATTTACCTATTACTCGGTTGGGCGTCCAGGGGTAGGATGCTAGTGCCTAAGAGAAAAAGAATGCTTGGTTAGGGCGAATATTGAATCATTCATCCTAAGGAAAGTGATTTAGTGGGCAAGGAGGAGAGATGGCAAGAGTTCTTGTAACCGGCGGAGCTGGGTTTATAGGCTCACACTTAGTCGATCGCTTAGTCGAGGAAAAGCATGATGTTGTCGTGCTTGATAATTACTTCACGGGTCGTAAGGTGAATCTCTGTCATCACACCAAGGATGATCGAATTGAGGTGATTCGTGCGGATGTCACCGAGCCGATTTTATTAGAGGTTGACGAAATCTACCATCTCGCTTGCCCAGCATCACCAGTTCATTATCAGCACAATCCGATAAAAACGGTTAAGACGAATGTCCTAGGGACCATACACATGTTGGGTCTTGCAAAGAGGGTGGGTGCCCGTTTTCTTCTTGCTTCGACGTCCGAAGTATATGGCGATCCGCATCAGCACCCACAACAGGAGGAGTATTGGGGGAATGTGAACCCGATAGGACCCCGGAGTTGCTACGACGAGGGGAAGCGAGTAGCTGAAACCTTAACCGAGTGTTATAGAGTTGAGCATGGAGTGGATACTCGGATTGTAAGAATTTTCAATACCTATGGACCGAGAATGTTATTCGATGACGGACGAGTAGTCTCAAACTTCATTGTTCAAGCATTGAAGCAAGAGCCAATCACTCTTTTCGGTGATGGACAACAAACCCGCTCGTTCTGTTTCGTTAGTGATCTTGTGTCTGGATTGATAGCGATGATGAATGCAGATGGATTCTTCGGCCCTGTGAATCTTGGGAATCCGGAGGAGTTTACCATCAAAGATCTCGCGGGAAAGATTCTTGATCTTACTGGTAGCTCCTCGCAGGTAGAAAACAAGCCGCTTCCGCAAGACGATCCAACGCGACGAAGACCAGATATTTCTCTGGCACATGAAAAGTTGAATTGGCAGCCTCTCGTGACCGTTGAAGAAGGGCTGAAGAAGACTATTTCAGATTTTCGAGATCGCCTTTCAGTATGAATGGAAAGCGGAATGGCAATTTCTTGAGGAGAGTTCTGGCTTGGGAGAGAGGTGAGATTGGTCGGGATAGGGACCAACTGTGTGGTTTGGCTCATTGTGCATGAGTCTTAAAGAAAAGAGTCTCAGAAGGAGTGAGGAATGCGAGTTGTTGTGACCGGTGGTGCTGGATTTATAGGTTCTCATATTGTAGACCGACTGTTGTCGGACTCTCACGATATTCTTGTCATTGATGACCTCTCCTCTGGATTTCGGAGCAATGTCCCTCAAGATGTGCGCTTGTTAGAGGCATCAATTGATTCATCTGTTGCGATTGAAGCAGTTCTAGAATTTCAACCGCAGATTCTGATCCATGCAGCTGCCCAAATCTCAGTGCGAACCAGTATGGAGGATCCCGGCCTCGATGCGGCGGTGAATGTAGTCGGATTTTTGAAAATGCTCAATGCGCTCAAGCAGCTGGCAAACGAGGCACCCCACGTGGTGTTTCTTTCGACTGGGGGTGCAATATATGGAGATACTGACTCCGTTCCAACGAACGAGAGTGCGCCGATATTGCCAGAGAGCTTATATGGATTACACAAGCGATTCGGAGAGCTTTATCTTGATTTCTGGCACCGTCTAATCGGACTATCGTACACTGTATTGAGGCTGGGAAATGTTTATGGTCCCAGACAGAATCCTCATGGAGAGGCCGGGGTTGTTGCAATATTTGCTGAACGCTTATTAAAGGGAGAGGCGTGTACAATTTTCGGTGATGGTTCCCAGACTAGAGATTTCATATATGTTGGAGATGTGGTTGAGGCAGTTATAGCAGCCATTCAAGAGAGACGAGATGCAGGGTGCTTTAATATCGGAACTGGTATTGAAACGTCGGTTAGTGAGTTGTTTGCCATCATGAAAAATGTGGCGAACAGCGATTCGGAGCTTATTTTTGCCCCTGCGCGAGAGGGTGAACAGAGCAGGAGTGCGATCGATCCGAGAGCTGCAGCTGATATGCTTGGCTGGAGCACGAGGGAAACGTTGCATTCTGGCTTGAGTCAGACACTTCAATCGTATACATCGAGAGACAACGCGCAATAAGTCATGAAAAGGAGCCTACTCGTGATAAAGCTTAAGCGAAATATGATGGCAAAAAGCCAAGCTCATCATTGCACGGAGACAGTAGGGTGACCCCAAGAGAAAGAGTACGAAACTTTAGCATCATAGCCCACGTTGATCATGGGAAGTCTACTCTTGCGGATAGGCTTCTTGAGTGTACTGGAGCCCTGCAACAGAGAGAAATGCAAGAGCAGTTCTTGGATAAATTGGAACTCGAACGAGAGCGTGGGATTACGATTAAAGCGCAAACAGTGCGAATTCCATATAAAGCAAAAAACGGCAACATCTATACATTAAACCTCATTGATACGCCGGGACATGTTGATTTCCACTATGAGGTGTCTCGCAGTCTTGCGGCATGTGAGGGCGCATTGCTAGTGGTCGATGCTACTCAGGGGGTTGAAGCTCAAACGCTTGCCAATGTTTTTGTTGCCATTGAGAACGATCTCGAAATAGTGCCAGTGCTCAATAAGATTGATCTTGAGAGTGCCGATGTCGATAAGGTCAGTGAGGAAATTGAGCATGTCATCGGGTTAGATGCAACAGAAGCAATTCATGTAAGCGCCAAAACAGGTCTGGGCGTAGAGAATTTGCTTGAGGCTATTGTAGAGAAAGTTCCTCCTCCGAAAGAGCCATTCGACGACGGACTTCTTCGAGCTATGGTATATGACTCATGGTTTGATTCGTATTTAGGTGTCGTGGTGCAAGTCCGTATTGTTTCTGGAACATTGCGTCCTGGGGATAAGATTCAGTTTCTCTCATCGAAAGCAGAGTATGAAGTCTATAAAATGGGAGTCTTTACGCCGCACCCGGTTGAAGTTCCAGAACTCACTGCTGGCGATGTGGGATATTTCTCAGCCGCAATAAAAACCCTTCAGGACGTAAAGATCGGAGACACCGTCACGCATCTTAAAGGATTGGCTGCGGAGCCGCTGGCAGGTTTTAAGGAAGTAAAGCCTATGGTTTTTGGTGGCTTGTTTCCGGTTGATGCTGCCGATTATGAATCACTCCGTACCGCTCTTGATAAGCTCCGATTAAATGATGCTTCATTTACTTTTGAGCCCGAGACATCAGTAGCTCTTGGCTTTGGATTTCGATGTGGATACCTAGGTATGCTCCACATGGAGATTATACAAGAGCGGCTTGAGAGAGAGTTTGAACTCGATCTTATTACTACGGCTCCTTCTGTCGTCCTGCGTGTGACTACAGAATCAGGAGAAATAATTCTTGTAGATAATCCAAGTATGTTACCTCCAGCTCAGGAGATGAGCATAATCGAAGAGCCTCGTGTTGATGCTACTATCCATTGTCCGAAAGAGTATCTTGGTGCCGTCTTAGGACTTTGTGAGGAGAAGCGCGGCCGTCAGACAAATCTCAGCTTTCCAGTAGCTGACCGAGCAGTAGTTCATTACAATCTTCCTTTGAGTGAAATAGTGCTTGATTTTCATGATCGGATGAAGAGTGCGACCAAAGGATACGCCTCTTTCGATTATGAAATGGTAGGCTATGAAGCTGCTCCGCTCGTGAAGCTCGATGTAATGCTCAATGGTGATGTGGTGGATGCCCTGAGTGTTGTCGTTCATCGTGAAGCCGCCTATCAACGCGGAAAATTGCTTACAGAGAAGCTCCAAGAGGTCATTGAGCGTCAGATGTTTGATGTGGCGATTCAAGCTGCAATCGGAACTCGGATTATTGCACGTTCAACAGTGAAGGCCTTGAGAAAAAATGTGACTGCTAAGTGTTATGGTGGGGACATTACTCGGAAGCGAAAGCTTTTAGAAAAGCAAAAACGCGGAAAGAAAAGAATGAAGCAGGTGGGGAAAGTAAGTATTCCTCAGGAGGCATTTCTTGCTGTACTCAAACTGAATGACGGCTAGTATTCTTCCCTAGCTCATATCCCTACAATCGGCATATGCTGGAGGTGCGGCAGCTAGAATCTGTGATCGTTACTCATTGGAAGGGGTTTATGACCGCTGGCAAAACAAACGTTTCAAAAGGGCGCAAAAAGCAGGGCTCATACTCGGACGTAGATGATCAAGATAGCGATCTTCAAGCTGATGCGGAGCACCTCACCTGTTCTTTTAATGGGCGTCGAGTGTTTGTTATAGGAGATGTGCACGGTTGTGTTGCCGAGCTAAACACCCTTGTAGATTTTATCGAGAGAGAGAAAGATCTCGGCGCTGGCGATGCTTTAATATTCATTGGTGACTATATTGACCGAGGCCCAGCATCCAAGGAGGTTATTCAATGCCTCTTGAGTTTGAAAAGTCGTCTGAAGTCAGATAACTACTTCTTGAAGGGAAATCATGAAGAGATGCTTCTCGATTGGCTCTTTGAAGAGGGGAGTGAATCAGCCTCCTCCTACCTTCACAACGGTGGACGAGAGTGTCTTGAAAGCTATGGCCTGAAGAGTGACCCAAGACCAGAGGATGCTCTTACTCAGATTCCTAAGAGCCATATGCAATTTTTCGAGCAATTAACTCGGTATATTGTATCAGAAAAGTTTGTTTTTGTGCATGCGGGACTGAACGCGCTACGTCCACTCTCTCATCAGATTGACGATGATATTTTTTGGATACGGAACGAATTCATAAGTAATATTCATTCGTTTCGCAAAATAATTATTTACGGACATACCCCATTCGAACAGGTGAAGTTTCACTTGCCTTATAAAATAGGGATCGACACTGGACTTGTATATGGCAGTAAACTCACCGCAATAGAGTTAAGCGAAGGGGAGCTCTATCAGATAGAATACGGAAAAAGCGAAGTGAAGGTAGCCTCATTTGTTGAAGAGGGAATTGATTGGCCATTACCGTAGTTGGGTTTGGTAGTCGCTCATGAAAAAAATTTTGGCTAGGAGTATACTCGAGGTGCTATCTGTGCAAGTTTAATTAGGCCGTATGGACACACGTACGGTAGTGGCTTTCATTCGTAGGAGAATCATGACAACAACTCCATTTCCCCACGTAGCAGTATTCGGACTAGCGGTAATGGGGGAAAACCTCGCCCGTAATATAGAAAGCAGAGGATTTCCGGTAACAATCTATAACCGTACCGCGAAGGTTACAGAGGAATTCCTTAATCGATTCCCAGATCAACGCTTTATCGGTGCTTTTTCGATTGAGGAGCTTATTGAAAAGACTGCCTCTCCACGGAGTATTATTTTAATGATCAAGGCGGGCCCTGCAGTGGATCATGTTCTTGATGAGCTGATACCACATCTTGAAAAAGGAGATATTATAATCGATGGGGGCAATGCTCTGTACACTGATACTGAGCGGAGGGTGCAAACCTGTGCCGAAAACGGCATTGAGTTTCTAGGAGTCGGAATTTCAGGGGGAGAAGAAGGCGCTTTGCGTGGACCTTCGATTATGCCGGGAGGCAGTCAAAAAACTTGGGAGCACTGCTCAGAGCTTTTTGCAAAAATTGCGGCACAAGTCGATGGTGAACCATGCACTGACTATGTTGGGCCTGGAGGAGCTGGGCATTTTGTAAAGATGGTACACAACGGCATTGAGTACGCAGATATGCAACTGATAGCCGAGGCCTATTTTTTTATGAAAGAGGTATTGCGACTTGATAATGAATCAATAGCCTCGTTTTTCAGCAAATGGAATAGGGGGAGACTCAATTCTTATTTGATGGAGATCACCGTAGATATTTTAAGAAAGAAGTCAGAGGACTCGTCTCAATCACTTGTTGATTTGATTCTTGACAAGGCAGGGCAAAAGGGAACTGGTCGATGGACTGTTCAGGCAAGTTTAGAGTTGGGGGTCCCAATCCCGACAATTTCTGCGGCAGTGGATGCTCGCGGAATGAGTGCGTTAAAGGAATTGAGAGTCGAGGGTGCGAGTCGATTTGATAAATTACAGTCAAATCAAGATCTGGCAAATCAAGATCTGGAATCGCTTGAAGTTGATTGCATAGAGCAGGCTCTCTTCTCTGGTAAGGTGATAGCGTATGCACAGGGGATGGCACTTATTCAGGAAAGCTCTCGAGTTTATAACTGGAACCTGAAGTTAGATCGCATTGCGAAGCTATGGAGAGGAGGATGCATCATTCGCGCTGCACTTCTTTCTGAAATCTCTGAAGCTTTTAGAGAATCTCCTAAGCTTTCAAACTTGATATTTGCAGGGACCCTACAAAAGCAGCTCGAGGATTCCCTAGCTGGATTGAGAAAAGTTGTCGCCACTTCCGCACTGGCAGGCGTTCCCGTTCTTGGATTGAGCTCTGCGTTAAGCTACCTAGAGTCGTTTACGACTGCATTTTTGCCGCAAAATCTGAT
Organism: bacterium; assembly: GCA_009926305.1. NCBI lineage: Bacteria > bacterium. The sequence continues at coordinate 3,776 of RFPC01000013.1, read as the reverse complement.
TCAGGCGCAGCGAGACTACTTTGGGGCACATACATACGAGAGAGTGGATAGAGAAGGTGTCTTTCATACTGAATGGGCTGGTGAGAAGTAGTTGTTGAGGTTCTTTTCGTACTTGAGTAGTTGTGAGCAGTCATTGTGGCCAGCCGTGAGCGCGCTTGCAAGTCGGCTCTAACATGCTGGAAATACAGTTGAATGTGTTATTTTACGGTGCAAGCGTCTGTTCATGAAGAGGTATGAGCGGGCAACGCGATGAATGCTGGAAGTCTCATCGTTGAGAGGGGAGAGCGACCGCACCGAAAGTTTCGATTCTATTGACAAGTTCCCTATTTTGTTTAGAATTTCGTGGTGATGGAGAGGACTTTTACTCTCGTACGCATCACCGGTTTGCTGTTCGATAAGCAAGCCAAGCTTATGGGATTTCAACTCGCAGAGATGTCGGGTTGAGCGTGGTAGGTGGCCAGGGACCTTGTCACTCTGGAGGCTGTTACTACTTTTGAATCGCATAAGCTGGACCCTGAATTCTCAAGATACAATCTGAGGGCTTAGGTGTCCTCTTTCTCTTCGCTGAGGTTTGTCTGGGAAGGGTGAGTGAGAGGCGAAACAGTGCCGCTAACTCCCCATTGCCGGAGCATCTTTGTCGCGAGGAGAAGGAGGCGGCTGTCGAACGTTGCATAATGGGAGTCGTGTACAAAAGAAGTTTGGAGATGAATCAGGTAGGCCATACATTTCAAGAGTTGTGGGAACTTGTGGAGCCAGTAGTGCTTCAAGAGGGTCTTGAGCTCTATGACATAGAGCGGAGTTCCCCGTCCTCATCTGGTGGAAGAACTGTTATTCGCGTCTATCTTTGTCGTCCAACTGGCGATGGTCAGGCGTCTGATAGGGTTCAGGTTGAATGCTCATCTGACAGGCAACCACAGCGCGCTCCCCTTGAAGGGGATCGGGGCGTAACGTTGGATGACTGCGCTTCGATTTCACGAAAACTGTCGGCGTTAGACCGGTTTGATCAATTTCTGGGAGAGCATTCGCTTCTGGAGGTTTCAAGTCCGGGAGTGAATAGAAAGCTTAGGACGCTTAAACATTTTAAGGCGGCTATCGGAGAACGTGTACGAATAAAGGCGTTTATTGATGCAGAGGGACGAGACCGCACAATTACTGGATTCGTTTTAGCTGCAGATTCTGAGACGGTTGAACTGAAGGAGCAGTCGAACGCCGAAGTTTGGAAGATTCCATTTGCTGATATTTCGTCAGCAAGAATAGATTTTGATTTTTCTACACCTGAGAAAAAGGGAAAGAGACAATGACGTATGATCTAAGAGCTGTTATTGGGCAGCTAGGAAGAGATAAAGGCATAGATCAGGAAATACTGGTCGAAGTAATCGAGTCGGCGATGCTTTCAGCTGCTCGCAAACATTACGGACACAACCTAAACCTAGAGACTCAGTACGATGCGGAGCTGGGTACGGTTGAGGTGTTGGTCTTTAAGACAGTGGTGGAAAAAGTCGAAGATCCTGATATTCAGATTACGCTAGAGGAAGCTCGAGCCGAATATGACCCCGATGCAATGGTTGGTGATGAACTCGGGCGTAAGCTTGATACTGAATTGCTCGGGCGTATCGCGGCGCAAACTGCGAAGCAGGTTATCATCCAGAAAGTACGTGATGCAGAGCGTGGAGTTATTTTTGAAGAGTATAAAGACAGCAAGGGAGATCTCATAAACGGTATCGTTCAGCGATATGATCGTGGAAACCTTATTGTCAATCTGGGTCGTACGGAAGCGGTGTGCCCACGGAGAGAACAGATTGCTCGGGAGCGATACCGTCAAGGGGACCGAATTCGAGGAATGATTCTTGATATTGATCCATCTGCTCGTGGACCACAGATTATTCTTACTCGTTCGCATCCAGATTTTCTTAAAGAGCTCTTCAAGTTAGAGGTGCCAGAAATTAGTGAGGGAGTCATAGAGATCAAAGGCGTCGCTAGAGAGCCGGGAGAACGAGCGAAGATTGCAGTACATTCGAACGAAACGAGCATTGATCCAGTCGGTGCATGTGTTGGTGTGAAGGGATCTCGGGTACAGGCGGTAGTGCAGGAGCTTCGCGGAGAGCGAATCGACATTATTACATGGACTCCCGATGAACCCTCGTTTGTTGCGCGAGCACTTTCTCCAGCTGAAGTCAGCCGGGTTGTTGTTGATGAAGATGAGCACTCGATGGAGGTCATTGTGGCAGATGATCAGCTGTCGCTTGCCATCGGTCGTCGGGGTCAGAACGTGAAGCTAGCGAGCAAGCTCAGTGGATGGAGAATAGATGTTCGGAGCGTTTCCGTAGCAGAGGAGGAAGCGAAGAGGGCACGTACCGCTCTAGAGGCGATACCAGGCCTTGATTTTATGCAGTCTGAGCGCCTCTTCCAAGAAGGATATAGGACGGTACGAGAAGTTGCTGAGGCCTCGATTGAAGACATCGCAGAAATCGATGGATTTTCACAAGAGCTTGCCGAGGCAGTCTCGGCCTCGGCAAAAGAGCTGGTAGATGCAGCCACAGACCCACTGGAGCTGGGCGAAACCTCGGAGCCATTGGAAACTCTCTCTGATCTTGATCGGCTTATGCTGGGGAGTGAGCTTCAGGAAAAGCTCGTTGAATCTGGGTACTCAACCATTCAGAGTCTTGTAAGTGCAGATTATGAGGAGCTGCTGGAAAGAGGAGTCGTCGGCGAACAAGAGCTAGAAGAAATCAAGGAAGCCACGAATACGTTCTTTCGCTCAGGCTCAACCTCTCGTTTGCTGTAGCATCGAGATAGTTCACTGAGTGGTACGGACATCGTGAGAACGAAGCGCGGATTTAGAAGGGTAGGATGGCGAAACAAGCAATCGATTATACTCTGGACAGAGATGAACGGGAGTTACCCGTGCTGGCAGTGTCTGGAGGAAACGCCCCACGCGTTTTTCGGGTATCGCCATATGGAGGTGCGTCGTTAGCTCAACCGCCTACTCGCATGTGCCTCGGCTGTCGAGAAAGGGCTGAACAGGGCAGTCTGATACAGATTTTTTCAATTTCTCTGGATCAGCTGAAGCAGAACAACTATCAGCCCATGCCGTCAAAGAATGATTGCAAGCTTCAGTTCGGAGCATCGTCATGCAGCGGCCGTACTTGGGGAGTGCTCCGACCATCTGTTACATGGAGACGTCCACCGTGGGTAACAGGTCGAACGGCCTATGTGCATGATTCAATAGAATGCACCAAACGTGCCTGCTTGCCCCAACGCTTGCAGCGAGCTTTTCGAGAAAATATTTCTGAACAACGAGCACAAGACTTACTAAAACTGATTGTCGTAAAGGGGGAAGGATACGACAACGCAACGTCTGCAACGACACGATTTGATGTCAGTAGTCAGGTAAAGCTCAGGGAAAATGCACAGATAAAAAGAGAGGCGATGGACTAATATGGCAAAGATGCGTGTATACGAGCTTGCAAAAGAGCTTGGAGTAGAAAATAAGGTAGTTATTACGAAAGCGCAGGAGCTAGGAATAGCCGGAGTGCGCTCACACTCGAATTCGCTCGATCCGCTTGATGCCGATCAGATTCGACGGGCTTTGCTCCGGAGTGCGGCGGGAGAGAAAAAGTCTAGCGAAGTAATTCGTCGTCGTGTCGATAAAGATACAGGCGAGACGAAGACAGTTGTTGAGCGGCGCAAGGGGAATGTCATTCGGCGGCGAAGTCGAGACCGGTCGGAAAGTGTAGAGGCTGCTGAGGCAAGTCCTTCTGATGACCTGGCCTCTG
>RFPC01000012.1 GCA_009926305.1 bacterium | reverse complement strand
CTATTTCGATGATACTCTTTTAAAGCGGCTTCAGGCAGTGCTGGTTGATACTCCTCCTGTACAAACAGCAGAGGGGGGGATTATTCGAGATGGCTTCGACAAGCATGTTGATCAGCTCCGTACAATTTCAGATGACACCCATCAGTGGCTTGCTGCTTATGAAGCTGAACAGCGCGAAAGGACGGGTATAAATACCCTCAAGGTTCGTTCCAATAATGCTATCGGACTCTATCTTGAGGTAACGAAAGCAAACAGTGAGAAAGTGCCCTCAGACTATGCCCCGCGGCAAACCTTGACCAATGCCTATCGATTTACGACCGAGGAGTTGCGGGAGTGGGAGAAGAAATTACAGTCAGCATCTCACGATCTCTTAGCGCGTGAGCGAGAAATCTATCAGGGATTACTTCTTGAAGTACAAGAGTTTTGCCCTGTGTTACGCGATATTCATGCAGGGGTTGCGACTATAGATGTGATAACAGCTTTTGCGCAGAAAGCAGAAGAGGCAAATCTGGTAGCTCCAGAATTTGTCTATGAGGAACCCCAACTTGAGGTTGTAGACGGATGGCATCCAGTGTTAAGACAGATCGTTCACGATCAATGCGTCCCAAACAGTCTCGTATTAAATTCAGATTATCGATGTCTTCTCCTCACGGGACCAAATATGGGAGGGAAGTCTACATACCTTCGTCAGGCAGGTCTTCTGGTTATCATGGCGCAGATAGGTTCGTATGTCCCGGCAGCGAGAGTTAAAATTGGAGCCTTTGATCGAGTATTTGCTCGACTGGGTGCGGCAGATGATCTGCATGAGGGTGACTCTACCTTCATGGTAGAAATGAAAGAATCGTCTGTCATTACCAGACATGCAACTGCACGCTCTCTCGTACTTATTGATGAATTAGGTCGAGGAACGGCTACGGCAGATGGCCTATCACTTGCGCAGAGCTTATTGGAATATTTATTGTCGTCAGTAGAGTGTTTCTGCCTATTTGCTACTCATTTTCACGAGTTGATTGAGCTTGAGAATGATTTCAATCAATTCAAGAATATTTCTGTAAAAGTAATTGAAGACGGATCTGAGGTCGTATTCACCCATGAGGTCATTAATGGAGCAGCGAGTCGCTCTTATGGTATTGAAGTTGCTCGACTTGCAGGCCTACCAGATTACATTTTGAAGCGAGCCGAGGGTCTGTTGGCTGATGCTCTTGCCGTTGAGGGAAAGACAAAGGTTCTCCCTCGTCAACAACTTTCTCTTCGTTTGACTTCACAGAGTGTCCCGCCCCGCGAAAATGACCTTGTCCTTACCGCTGTGCGTGATTTACTGATGAGTAAGGCCCCAGACGAATGTACACCGAGGGAAGCTCTTGAAATGCTCTATAAGGTGCAGGAGATATTACATGAAGAGATCGCATCAAAATCTTAGGAACTGCTGTTTACTCTCCATTTGTTTTTTCTTTTTTTTAGGGGATCTGCAGGCTGACTCATTTAAGGAGGAAGTCGATAGCCTGATAGCGCGTCTTCGCTCATTGAGGAATACTGATGTTCAGTATGAGCGAAAATCTGATTGGAGTCGTCTTTCAAGCCGTTTTCAGACGATGCTGAAAACAATGCCTATGGGAGATAGTAAGTCTCGCGCCATGTTTCACTATGCGGTAGTAGAGAGAGAAATAGGAGAACGCGCTCAAGATTCAGAAAAGCTCCGTTTATCAGCAGAGCTTTTTGAAAAAATGAGCACTGCTGATACTCAGCATGAGTTAGCTGATGATGCTTTACATTCGGCCTATCTGATATATCGAGATTTACTTCATGAGGAAGCTTCGGTAGCCCGCATTAAAAATGATTTTTCTGATGTATTTCCCCGAAGTGAGCTGATTTTTTTACTTGATACGAATGAAGCTGGAGTTGAAGGGAAACGTAGGCACTCTTCTCAAAAGAACAGAGGAGATTCGGAAAAGCCTCTTATTTTTTTGGACCCAGGGCACGGTGGAGAAGATGAAGGGGCGGTTGGTGTCTCAGGAATACGAGAGAAAGATCTTGTTCTCACGTTAGCAAAACTTGTAGAGAAAGAGCTGATTAAGTCAGGCTGTTGTCGAGTTGCCCTTTCTAGAGAGTACGATGCTTTCATTCCTCTTTTTGAACGAACGGCTCTCGCTAATCGTTTGGGTGCTGAGCTCTTTGTTAGTCTTCATGTTAATGCGCACGAGGAAAATGCGGCTAAAGCGCGAGGCTTTGAAGTGTACTACGTATCCAATGAGAGTAATCCAAAAGCAATTGAACTCGTCAGCCGAGAGAACCGTCAAATGCAAGAGACGCAGGGATTCGGAGTGCAGACATTTTTAAGTGAACTGTATTGGAGAGGCGCGATAGAAATTTCAAAGCCCTTTGCACACAAAATGTATTCTACTCTTCGGAAGAAATTACCGAAGGAGTCTGATGGGATGGAAATTGTTGGCAGAGGGGTTCATTCGGCTCCTTTTTTCGTTCTCTTTGGTGCTGAAATGCCAGCAGTCCTTTTGGAGTTATTTTTTGCTACTCATCCGGATGATGCGTTCTTGCTTTCAACACCACAATTTCGAAATCAACTGGCGCAGGCTATCGTTCAAGGAATTCAGGAAGAGCTGACGGAGTAAATACGTTGACTATTTTCATGCTCTCAAAAGAAAGATTCGATCTTCTACGGAAAGTTCGGGAATGTGCGAAGCAGCATGGCGTAGAGTGCTTTCTCATTGGTGGAATCGTGCGAGATATTTTATTGCTCGAGGAGGTTCACGAGACGGATATCGATCTGGTGGTCGTCGGTCCCGTATATTCTTTTGCTGACGCACTTCAGACAAGTATTGGCGGAAGAATAATTCCATTTAAAAATTTCTTAACGGCCAAAATAACTGGTTTACATAGTCACGGAGAGTGCACTGAATTAGACCTCGCTCAGGCTCGCAAAGAAGTTTATGAGAGTCCTGGCGCACTACCAGAGGTCCATCCAGCAACATTAGAGGAAGACTTAGCCCGAAGAGATTTTACCGTAAATGCTATTGCGCTCTCAGTCACAGAGCTTCTTAAAAGTTATGAGCCAGATACGAAAATACTGAGGCTTGATGACACTATGCTTGTTGATCCTCGGGATGGATATGGGGCATTGAGAAGAAGAGAACTCCAAGTCTTACACTCTCTGAGTTTCATCGATGATCCAACCCGTATCGTTCGGATGTATCGGTATCAAAACCGTCTGGGATTCTCAGTCGAAGAGCAGACGCACGAGTATGCTCAGAACGCGCTGAAGGCTCGATGCTTCAGTACTATCAGTCTTCAGCGTTTGTGGAATGAAGTGAGAAAGTGCCTAGCTGAGCAGAGTATAAAGAATCTTTTTCCTCGTTTGTTTCATATCGGCTGTTTTGATGAGAGGACAGGTTCTCAGCTTCTCGGGCCAAAGACGGAAAAAGTTGCTCACATGTATGCAGAGGCAGTCGAGACCTTTTCCGTTGTTGAACGCGCCGAACTTTTTCACCTCATGGCCATTTATGAACTCTTAGGCGAGGCAGGATATGAGATGAGCCGTGCGCTAGGTGAGATTGGCTCTATGCCGATAGGAGCGGGCATAAGCGAGTATTTTTCTCGCATTGGAGTTGGAAAGAAGAGCCTGAAAGAGCTCATGACCCTTTTTCAGCAACTTGTCGGCCGATGCTCCCATCAGAGTGACGAGCACTTAGTACTTTTGGAAATACTTATATCTGAGTACTCTAGCGAGAAGATGAAGAAAGGGAATACATGAAAATGAATCGTTCAGAGAAGAGGGATAGCTCTTTTAGTGATGGTCGTTCTCACTGGGGACTCCGTCTTGGAATAAGTCATGCGGTGATTGTTATCGGACTTATTACAGGAGGACTGCTCGCTTCTTTCTTTTTAGGTTTTCGGGTTGGTAAGAAAGAGCAATTCGATACGTATGCGTCTGTATCCCTTGAGCGATTTCCGCGACTTCCAATTGCAGATGGTGGAGATGTAAAGCAAGTCTCAGAGCGTATGGTTGATGAGGTTTATGACGAATTACAAGATCTCTCCACTATCAACCAAGAAGATATGCTGCCCCATAATAAAGATTCCGAGTCGAGCCTGGACCTAAAACCAGTGAAGATAGTCCCACTTCAAAAGGTTATAAATGAAAAAACTACTGCAGACATGGCCAAGAATTCATCAGCTGACTCAAGTACGACGGCTCTTGTCTCTGATAAGAAAGTGAAGGGAGAGTTGACGTCTGCGCAGAAGCAACAACTGGTGAGCGCAGCCGGTCTATTACGGAGAGACAAGGCTCGCAGCCAGACACTTGGAACGCTAGTAGATGGAGAGGATCAAGCGCTGGATAAAGTCATAACTGCTGACACCCGCCGTGATCCCACTAGTGGTGATCAGATAACGAATGCTGGAGTAAAGTTGCAGCCGCCCGTTGAACAGAAGGTGGTAGCATCCCTGCCTAAGAGTAGCGCTGCGGTTGTTCGGGAGAGTGGTATAAAGCCTCTTTCTAAAGGCTGGTATGTGCAGCTCGCTGCTTTTGAAACAGAGGCGGATGCGAATCAACTTCAGAGCCTGCTCATTCAAAACGGTTTTCGGGATGCGCATATCCAAGAGGCGAGGGTAAAGGAAAGGCGGTATTTTAGGGTGCTCGTGGGCCCAGAAGACAAACCAATACTAGCAGAACGACTCAAGCAGCAATTAGAGCGAGAATCATACCTCTCTCGTGACCCCTACCGTGGATTCAAACCGTATTTGAAAAAAATCGGGTAATCAGATTTCAAAATCGATGAGAATTGTCTGTGCCTCATGTGAACAGCTGGTCTCGTCATAATTTCTGTTTTAGAAAAAAATCTGAAGTATTGGAGCTAGTTGTGTCGATTCAATTGAACTCGTTTGAATTCATCAGCATCTAACTCTTCAGGAAGATTAGTCTTCAATTCTGAGGAGATCAGAGGGATTCACGGTATTCAATAGTGCAGAAGGGAGTGTACAAGACCCTTAGGGTTGAGCACTGTGAACTTGGTTCATACATGAATAAAGTCAAAGAAAGTACAAGTACAGATTCTGTGGAGCTGCGACCCATCAATGTGACGTCTGCAGTTGCCTCCGATATCGGAAGGGTACGTAACGAGAACCAAGATTCTTATGGAGCAAATCAGACAGAATTCTACAACCTTTTTGTTGTAGCTGATGGAATGGGTGGCGTTGAAGGGGGAGCGATAGCATCAAAGCTTGCTATTAAGACGTTCATTGAATCGCTTCATGAGCATGTTTCTGAAGATGAGCTGAGAGAGTCCTTAAAGAGAGCCAATCAAGCCGTATTTATACGTGGGCAAGAAGATGAGCAACTTGCAGGGATGGGGACAACTTTTGTTGCTATGTGTTTTACGGTTCATGAGACCTATCTCCTCCATGTTGGAGACTCTCGGGCCTATCGTTTTCGTCAAGGAGCCTTAGAGCAGTTGACTCGAGATCATACTCTCGTTCAGGAATTGGTAGATTCAGGCGCACTTCGACCAGAGCAGGTAGAGAATCATCCAGTTTCACATATGTTGACCCGATCTCTTGGCCCAAGTCAGAGTGTAGAACCAGATTGTAAGAGGTTATCTGATTATTCGAGAAGTGGGGATAGGTACCTTCTTTGTTCTGATGGTCTCTATAATCATGTGCGTGACGGTGAGATCGCCGAGATATTAAGTTCGAAGAGGGATAGCGAGGCGGTAAAAACTCTTGTTGCTCTGGCAAATGAGCGCGGTGGAACGGATAATATTACCGTTCTCATAGTTTCTGTATGTGATGGCGCACAAAATGGACACCAAGATCAGCGCATTCCGATCTCTGAATCAGGAGGAGTATCAGAGCAAACCAACTCAAGCACGTTTGTTGGTAAGCATGTTCGATCTCCACTCTCAACGGAAAAGCTCCTCTTCTTTTCTGTGTTAGCCCTCGGTATGGTGAGTTTACTTTTCCTTATTATTCCCTTCTTTATGAAGTCGGATCTGGCTATTCGTCCTGGCACGGCGCATCTCGCTCAGTCCCTTTCCGATTCCATAGAAACCATTTCTGAGGATCAGAAGATTGCACCATCTCGTTTTGAAGCCGCGATAACAGCAGCTGAGGGAATCGATCTTCTTCAAGCACGCGAGTCCAGTCTAAGGGAACAGAAAGAGGATACTGTACGATACATAGAGTTTTTTGAGCATGATCAACTAAAGCAAAAAGAGCAGCTCAACAGGGAAAATAATCGAAGAGAAAATAAAGAACTTGATAGGGTTCGCATTCAGATAGAAAGAGCGACTAGGAAATTGGCAGTATGGCATCAGCGTAAGAAAGATAGCGAAGGGAAGGGAGCCTTAGCTGTTGCGATAGAGGTTGCTGCCGTTTCGGATGCAGTACGAAGTCTTAAGCTTCAGTTTGACCAGATTACATGGAAATACCTTCGCAAAATGGAAGCTCTACGTTATGAGCCTGATAACATTGAGCTCAAAGAGCAGCTTTTGGAGCTCCAGCAAGAGCGAGAACAAGCTCTGCTTACTCTCAGTGCCGGTATTCGTGACACCATAAAGGAAGAGGGCTCTAAGACTGAAGCAGAGGTCGCAGAGCTCATCATAAGAAAAGATGCGCTGCTTGCTCGTTTGACCCGTAATATTCGGGAAAGAGAGATTCTCACCGTTCTTATTGACGGGTCAGCCTCTGAGAGGAAGGCATTGCGTGAGGAGTTAGAGGCAGAATTGAGAGTCATTGAGAGTGAGCAAGCCCAACTGAAACCTATGAATGTTTCCTTCTAGAGCTGATGCCATTTTTATTTGGCATTTTATCGTTGCCCCCGAATAATACACTGTCCTACAGAAAGCGCGTGATTGGCGTAAAATTAACTTTTCCACCAGCAAGAAACTTCACTCGGGAAAAGGGGTGTGATAGCCTTTAGGCGCCTTTGGAAAGGAGTGAATCTCTATGGAAAAGTTTGCGCTCATCAGTGTCTCGGATCGAGAAGGAATTCTTGAGTTTGCTCAAGGACTTTCCGAACTTGGATATTCTTTGTTAACTACCTCTGGTACTCAGAGATATCTATCAGAGCAGGGCATTCCGACCTGCTCTATAGCAGAATATACCGGACAGAAGGAGATCCTCGGTGGACGAGTAAAGACGCTTCATCCAAAAATTCATGCTGGAATTCTCGCGCAGCGGTCTGATGCACAACATTTAGCAGAGCTCAGCTCTCAAGGAATTCCGCTTATTGATGTGGTGGCCGTTAATCTCTATCCATTTGAAGAGCAGTTACAGCAGAGAGGTGAAAAATCACTCCCAGAGTTAATTGAATATATTGATATTGGCGGCCCGACTATGATTCGAGCTGCGGCAAAGAATTGTGAGTCTGTGTATGCCGTTATAGAGCCGCATGACTACAGTGCCGTGCTTGAGGCATTGAGAAGTAGTGAGGCAAATAAAACTACTGCACCTGACTTGTTTGATTTGCGATTACAGCTCTCACAAAAGGTATTTACGCGACTAGCCCACTATAATTTGGAGATTGCTAAATATTTATCCGAAGAATCTGAAAGCTTGAGTGAACGTGAATATGTAGCGGGAGGACGACAACGCTCTTTTGGACAGGTCTGGCGTCAAGCCCAGTCATTGAGATATGGAGAGAATCCTCATCAGTCAGCTCGTCTCTTTCGGTCAGTATCTGCTCCCGTAACGGGATGGCGTCAGATTGGGGGTAAGGAACTCTCATATAACAACATCTTAGATGCAGATGCTGGATATAGACTTACAAGGAGCTTGTATTCGCAAAGAGAACGTTTTGGATCAGGAGAGGTAGTAAGTATCATGAAACACCTCACGCCGTGCGGCGTCTCTGTTGCGTCTACCCAGGAAGAGGCACTGACGAGAGCGAAGGCAAGTGATCCTCGAAGTCACTTTGGGGGTATTATTGGATTTGCCTCAGAACTTACCGCACCTGCAGCAGAGGCTATTGCAGAGGATTTTGCAGAGATTGTGATTGCACCGAGTTTCTCAGATGAGGCAAGAGCAGTTCTTTCGAGAAAGTCGAATCTTCGATTATTAGAATGTGACTATTCAATGCCTATCGCTTCAGAGCTACGCTCTACTTTATTTGGTTATCTTGAGCAGAGTCCTGACCTCTCAGGATGTTCGGTCCGTGACGGAGAGATCATGAGTGGTAGTCTCGAGGATCCTTCTCTATTACAGGAACTTGAACTGGCATGGGCGGTGGTTGCACATGTAAAGTCCAACGCCATAGTGTTGTTTCAAGGTCAGCAACTTATTGGAAGTGGCGCTGGTCAGACGAGTCGTATTGATTCGGTCGAAGTTGCGCTCTACAAAGCAAAGGAGCACAAGCATAGGATTCAGGGCGCAGTAGCTGCCTCGGATGCCTTTTTCCCATTCCCAGATAGTCTGGAGAGGTTGGCTGCTGAAGGGGTAACGGCAGTAGTTACTCCAAGTGGCTCAAAGAAGGATCCAGAAGTTGTTGAAGTAGCGCGGCAGCTCGGTATGACTTTAATTTTCACTCCAGAAAGGCACTTTCGGCACTAAAAGAACTATGTGGCTAGATTTCTGGCCGCATTACATTGGAATTCAGCCGGCGGCAGAAGCGTACTCGTGGCAGGGAGAAAATAGGAGGCGGTGGCACAATGAAAATTCTAATTGTAGGGAGTGGCGGGCGAGAACATGCGCTCGGATGGAGAATTGCTCAAGATACATCTGGGCCACATCAAATATTTTTTATCTCTGGTAATCCTGGAACAGCTAATATCGGCGAAAATATAAATATCCCTGAATCAGACATAGCGGCTATATGTGAGTTTGCGGGAAAAGAGGCTATTGATTGTACGATAATTGGCCCAGAGGTTCCGCTGCGTGATGGTATTGTTGATGAATTTCGAAAGCGAGAACTGCCAGTCTTTGGGCCGACACGCCTAGCAGCTGAGATAGAAACTTCTAAAAAGTTTGCAAAAGAAGTTATGACCTCTGCTGGTGTGCCCACTGCTCACTATGTGTTCTGTACAAATGAAGCGGAAGCGCTTTCGGCGTTACCAACATTTGGACCGACTTTTGTTCTCAAGGCTGATGGTCTGGCTGCTGGCAAGGGAGTAGTTGTTACAGAGAGTAAATCAGAGGCTGAAGAGGCGATTAGAGAACATTTTAAAAATCAAAAAGGAGCCGAAGGAATTCTACTTGAGGAGTTTCTCGACGGAGTGGAAGTTTCTTTTATTGTCATGACTGATGGCAGTCGAACGGTTGCATTTCCAACTGCAAGCGACTACAAGCGGATTTATGACGGTGATCGCGGCCCGAATACCGGCGGAATGGGAACCGTTTCGCCATCACCAAATATTGAGTCAGGAAGAGAGCAGGAGATTGTTGAGAGTATCATTAAGCCAGTGCTCGTCGAATTAGAGAGACGTGAAAGAAAATTTACCGGATTTCTCTATGCAGGATTAATGGTATCTCCGTCTGGAGAACTTCGCGTTGTTGAGTTTAATGCCAGAATGGGGGATCCAGAGGCACAGGTTTTGCTCAGGAGGTTTTCAGGAGATCTTACGGAAACCTTGTATGGACTGGCTACAGGAGGAGTGATTGATGCTATGCCGAGCATAAGCTCTGATTCTGCTGTTTGTGTCGTGATGGCATCTGAGGGATATCCGCTCACTTCTGCGAGAGGCGATCAAATCATCGGTATTGATGAGGCAGAGGCTTTGGGGAACATAGTGGTATTTCACGCGGGAACAGCTCTGGAAAAATCTGCCGTAGTGACAAATGGTGGTCGGGTGCTTGGCGTAAGCGCGATAGGAGAGACCCGAACAGAAGCGAGACTAAAGGCGTACCATGCTGTCGAACGGATATCTTTCTCAGGCCAGCAGTATCGGTTAGATATCGGATTGGCAAAAGGATAGGAGTTGAGATGAGGCAAGGAAGAACACTCTCGTTAATAGCTCAGTTCTCTCTGTTCGGATTCCTCCTCTTAATACATCTCATGGCAATGCACCCTTTGGGGAGTTTCTCTGTGGCTGATGAGGTAAATGTTCGCGAGTGCCGAATCATAGATGAACGAGGTCTTACTCTTGCGGTAGAAAGGGGGATTCAAGAAATTTTCACCATTACTCTGGAGTTTTCGAAAAATAGCGATGTGCAAGGTAATATAGTTCTCATGGACTTAAGTGGAGCTGGAGATACAAGGAGGGCAACGATTCAAGAGTCGGGTCGGATTGTTTTTCCGAATATTGAGCCTGGTTCGTGGCAGCTCTCTCAACGGCCGACAGGTTTGCAGCTTCTCTCTGTTCGAATTGATTAACCGAAATGCTCAATGAAGACCTATCAAAATATTATAATCAGTGGGAAGGATGCGGAAACCGTTTCGTATTTGCTCATTGATAGTGGAGCATTAGGTGCCGTAGAGAAAGACGATGGAAGAGTAGAGTTGTTTTATGACTCAGATAGTGTCTCTCGAGCTCTGAACAGTTTATCAAAGGACTATGAATTTTCAATAGAACATGGAGAACCTGTTGACTCTTCGCTTGACTATGTCTCTTTGTCTAGTTCGAAATGGTATCCGATAGATGCAGGTCAGGTTCGAATTATTCCAGTGCTTGGTGAGGAAACGCGTAAGCATTCCCCTCATGATGTTCTGCTGCGTCCTGGAAGTGGATTTGGTACAGGGCATCATCCAACAACGAGAATGTTGATCGCATCTCTGATCAAACAGAGCAGCTCTATGCACGCATCACATTCTCTTTGGGATATTGGCGCAGGCAGTGGCATCCTGGGGATTATCTTTCGGAAATTAACTGGTGGTACCGTCACTGCCTGGGAGTATGATAGTTTAGCGATAGCGAATGCAAAGGATAATATCCAACTCAATGCACAGGATCTCCATTTTATAGAGGAGCCATTTGCAGGAGGAATATATCTTTCGAAACAGAGTGTTGATTTGCCAGATCTGATCGTAGCCAATCTGTACTCTGATTTGCATAGAGAATTCTCTGAAGAATATTATCGATGCCTGAACTCAGGAGGAGTATTGATGATATCCGGCGTTCTGTATGAACAATGGTCTGATCTTCGTGAGTATTTTCCCTGTAATAAGTGGAACTGCACGGAGATCTCCCGTCTCGGTGCTTGGTTGGCGTTATCTTTCGCGCGAAAGTAGAGGTGAATGGTATGAAAATGAAGGCACTCTATTTTTCCGAGCATGGTGATAGTACGAAGGTTCAATACGGTGAAGTGGAACTTCCTATTCTCAGAGCAGGCTGGTCTCGTATTAAAGTCGAGGCTGTTGCTCTGAATCATCTCGATATCTGGATTCGGCGTGGTTGGAAGGGGTTACATTTACCTTTACCACATGTAACTGGTGCCGATGTGTGTGGGATCGTAGTTGCTCAGGAAGGCAGTACTCATTCGATATCAGCAGGTGATCGTGTCGCGGTCTATCCAGGCATTCTCCCCGCCTCTGATGAATTTACCTGCCGAGGAGAGCCCTCTGTTAGTCCTAATTATCAGGTTTTGGGCGAGCATATTTGGGGTGGATTGGCTGAGTACGTAGATGTGCCAACAGAGAATCTCTTAAAAGTAGATTTGAATCGGGCAGCAGAAAAAATTGCAGCCCCAAACTTAGTCGTGACCACTGTATGGCGGATGCTTTTTGCGAGAGCGGCTTTACAGAGGGGAGAAAGTGTTCTCGTTGTAGGAAGTGGAGGAGGAGTTAATTCTCTTACGATACAGATCTGTAAAGCGTTGGGGTGTGAGGTATATGTAGTTGCAGGAGGTTTGGAGAAATCAAATCGCGCACGATCACTGGGAGCAGCTGACGTAATTGATTATACCCTGACAGAGGACTGGCATAAGACACTGATGAAGTTGACCAAGGGAAGAGGGGTTGATCTTGTAGTCGATAATGTAGGAGCCAATACTCTAACAAAAAGTCTAAAAAGTGTCCGTAGGGGCGGTAGAATAGTCACTGTTGGAAATACATCTGGCTATCAGCTATCGCTCGATAATCGACTCATATTCGGAAAACAGATATCGATTATTGGATCGACGATGGGAAGTCGTGAAGATTGGAAGGATGGTTTGCAGTTTCTACTCGATCAAGATATTGAAGTTGTCATTGATGGAGTCTATCCCTTGGCAGAGGGAAGAGAACAGTTACAAAGGATGGAGAGAGGCGAGCATTTCGGTAAAATTGTGTTGAAACCGTAGTGGTATAAGACGGCAATTAATGTGCCTAACGTGTTTCTATTGAGAGATAAGCCCCTTTTCTTAAAACCGTTCTAGCTTTTGCAATAATCTCCGTTCTTGCATTTCTCGAACTCGCTGACTTGGTCCTTTGTACAGAGACTTCTCAAGAGTAGTTGGGAGAGGCGCATTTTCAAAAGTCTCCACTACGGTCTTAAAGTATCCTTCTAGCTCCTCTGGTGAAATTTTACTGAGATTAGCGCACAGTTTTTCTAGCTGTATCCCTCCTTTTTTCACATCATATCCGCGCTTCTTGAGTAGTGCTAATCTGTCAAGTTGTCCTATTACATCATTAAGTAATATTTGAATAGCAGCGCTTTCCCTCGCTCCAGGAGTCTGTTGTTTTAGTTGCGCAGAGATATCTATAATCTCCATGAGCTGTTCGATAGAATATGGTTGGTAGAGAAGACCATCTATGCCGATTCGCATATTTGAGAAGATATCTGATGAGGCTTTTTTTTTCGTATTTAAAATCAAGATATATGCGGCATCAGCAGCAGAGCTAGTATTTTTTGAGGACTCTATGAAGTGTCCGAGGGTTGCCTCATCCATTTCATTACTCATAAAGATAATATCCCAAGATTCCTCAGCAGTACGAATATGTTCTTGAGCATCTCTCAGAGTCTGAGCAACGGTCACTTTTGTAAATTCTGGCACCAGCTGAGTTGCACTTTTAAGCCGAATTCGGCGCTCCTCATTGGAGTCAAGAATCAGCCCCGTGATGCTGCGCGAGTCTTCTGTCATAGCGATGTAACTGGTTTTTCATTCATTGAAAGCAATATCGTCAATTTTTTGATTGGACTGAAGTTGATTAGCGAAGCGAGAAGCTCGGTAACCAGCTGATATCATTCAGCATTGAAAATTTAATCACTCTAAGTGTCTCAGAGCTTTTCGAAATAGCCATAACGACGGTAAGGACACTGCGAAAAACTCGTAGTGTTCTACAGAGGTTTTTATGATTCGGTTTCTCCTGTCACTTTGTATTACTTGGTCGATCTCATCCTGGATCCTTACAGAGACCTACTTCTTTTTTCCATCCATGAAGACTGCAATCGAGGTTGTTGAGGAGTGGCTAACGATACCCCGCCATGACGAGTGGGACATGCACCGAATCGAGCGAGAGCAACTCGCACTTGAGCGGTCTCTTTCAAGATTTTCTTTTTCTCACGAACTCAAAAGCCAGCGTTCTCCGATTACAAGTTCTTCTATCGAGCAGACGATGAGAGTCAATTTCATGCCGACACAATTTGAGCGTTTCTCAAGCAATAATCCCTTTGCGATCCAAAATTCTTCTTTTGAACGCTTCTCTCGGAAAAATGGTTCATTTTGGTGGAGCTAAAAGAAAGCTTTAGACATTTGCCTGAGAGATAGTAGTCTTTGAGAATTTCTGGGTAGTTTCGGAGTGCTTCATTCTTCCCGCTGAGGGCTTTCTATCTTGAGAAGCTCTATTGCTTCTATGAAAGATCGAGCGACGCTGTGGTGCTGTCACTTGGTCCATGTTTTTGTATTGAAGCAAGGAAGTCAGATGCTCTGGCGAGCGAGATTCTGAGAATCGTAGTTCATCTTCAGTCACGCCAACAACATTGAGATACTGGAAATCACCCCCCTCACATTTTTGCGGGTATGTTACCTTTGAGAAGGGCGTTAGAAATATTCCTGTAATTCCGTCCTTGCTTTCTGGATGACTTTTCGACAGCACTGTTTCAGTTCCCATTCCCATACCTGCGGAGAGTGACTTTTTGCGAAAACTTTGGTGGAGTATCCATGCTAGAGTCATGGCTTTCTTCGCAACGGTCAAGGTCTGAGCTGCGATTGACTTCGTATTGCCCTCTGCCAATTCGGTTGCTTCAAGTTGAAATACGAATTCACAAGGGAGTTCTGTTTCTGTCGAGGTCTGATAACGAATTCCATCAGTTGATAATAGAATAGTGGAGCGAGAAGAAGAAGGATGATCGGCTTGTAGAAAAGCGGCAACGTTTACGTATGCCTCACTTTCGGTATAGTTCGCCTGAAAGAATTCTCGGTCATAGCCAAGGCTTTCAAGCTCCTCAGCAAGATTTAGTGAGAAGCGAGTAAGCGGTTCACCATAGCACGCCTCAAAAAGCTCCCATGCATTATTCAAAGTAGGCTGACAAAATTTCGACTGAATTGATACGCGCTTCAACATGTTCAGTTTGTCAGCAATAAAAATATCCGAACCCGCGAACCAGTCATCTATCCCTGCACCTTGACGATTATGGAGAGCAAATAAATTTCCAATAGATGAGATTTGCCCAGAAAAACCATCAACAACAACTTCAGTACGGATGGATTGAATTAATCCCTTTATCAACTTTCGAGTGGTTCTCTCGGTGTACTTTATCTGCATTTCTATCGGAAGCAATACATATAAGTGTTGTGTCAGTTCCGCTGTCTCCACGACTGCAGGATGTTTTTCTCTCTGATATGGGATCAGTTCGCTACATTTTTCGAAGCAGACTTTCAAACGTTGATCTTTTCGTAGTGCAATCTGCTCTTGATGTCGATGCGCAGAGGTCTGTTCAGTGAGGGAAACAAATAATATCCCTAGGCTTTCGAGATATACAGACTGTTCAAGGCTGAGGAAGCGCTTGATAGTTTCGTTGAGAGCTTTTCGGAGGTGTTCTCTCTCACTGGTTGTTGTCTTTTTGAAGAAGTGCTTGGTATCCATTCGGCTCTCAAATAACGAAGAAGTCGATCTCTTGTTTTTTATATAATATTTCTTCCGATTTCTAGCCCCGGTCCGAATCTTTACTTTCTTAGAAGAAACCATTGTATCAAATACCTTATAACCGACAGGTTCGGCAGTCTTATGTGCTATTATTCAGATGCTTTTCTTTATCAGCGCAGAGATGAGACAACTGTACTCGTTCGAAGGGCGTTACCCTCATGCCGTGGAATTTGCTTCGTAACCACAGGCGCACAGATACCTTCGCTGTCGAGTCAAGGAAAGACCTTTCGTCGCGTCTCTTTTCGCGAAAATTATTCTCCGCTGACGTCTTTTAAAGACTATGAGTACTACCAGCCTAGAGTGCTTTATTAATAGCGTCTGAGAGTTGTTCCTTTGGTACAGCTCCCACGATTTGATCGATTACCTCTCCACCTTTGAACAATACTAAGTTTGGTATTCCCCGTACTGAGTATTGGGATGGAGTTGATGGATTTTCATCTACATTCATTTTTACTATTTTCACCTTGCCGTCGAACTCACTGGCAAGTTCCTCTAAAATAGGAGCGATGCTTTTACACGGACCACACCAGGGAGCCCAAAAGTCAACTAAAGTTGGAAGAGAAGATTCAAGAACCTCTTGTTCAAAGTTCGAATCAGCAATCGCTTTAACATTTTCTGACATTGATAATTCCTAAAGTTTAGTAACAGGTATCTTAACCCCTGTACGATAAGCACTCTCGAGGACGCTTTCAAGCACTCAGAATGGGGTTTTGTAGCCCTTTCTGGTTGAGGTGTTGGGCGGTTGGCCTACCTTTGGTTTAATCAGTGAACCCTGTGCCAAATAGACAAACAATGTTATACGCGCAACGTGCTGTAAATACAGTCTTTAATAAATATTGATATCAGTTAGCTTGAGATGTCTCACTAAATTCTTCCCTTCGGTGAATCCAAGTACTGAGTCGCTCATCTTAAGCTTTAACCGAGTTAAAGCTACGTAATATTCGGTCGAAACTGATTCTGCACAACAATCTGTTTCACTGAGGAGGTAAAATGAGCTCACAAAAACTATCGAAAGACAGTCAGTCGAAAACTATCGTCTATACCGTGGATTCCTTTGAAAACGGGCTTGCCGTGGGTCAACATGTGGTACGCTCACACCACGACGCTCTTCAGCAGTTTTCTTTAAGACTTCCGGGAGAGCAGCGGCCGGTTCGACTCCGTAGTCGGTATTTCATAGAGCAAAAAAATCATCGAGGGGAGCTTGAAAAGCTGCTCAAGCGGTTGTCCTCTCAGGGAAAACTAAGACACACGCTGATTATATTCGGTGTAAACAATGATCCGTTACATCCTTTTGAGGGAAGATTTGATGCGTCTATGAAATTTTTCTCGCTCTTTGAAAGATATACTCCAGGTCTCCTCTGTATTCAGACACGGTCGCCACTCTTGGTACTCTCTCTTCCTGTACTTAAACGCCTGGGAAGTCGGTGTATAGTTAATTTTGGATTAGAAACTCCTCTCGAGAAGATAGCTCAGCGTTATACTCCAAGTCTTCCTCGAGTGGAGGAGCGTTTAAAAGCGATTCGCTCCTTATCACGATTTGATATCCCCGTAAGAATTCAGGTGAGTCCAGTCCTTCCCTATGGAGATTGGCAGAAAGATGCTGCCGACTTTGCCCAATGTATTGTAGAGAATGCCTATGGGGTAGATGTAAGAAGTCTTTCCAATGGCTCGAAAGAGCGTGAACGAGAGCTGAGGGGAGTTCCAGTTGCCACTAAGCTGGCCCAAGATAGAAAGTTTCACTGGCTTCGACCTGACGCTGCTACCCCTCTGCGGGAAGCCCTTAATCGGCTTTCCCCAAAAATCTTCACTCCTCCGAACTGCGAGCATCTCAAGGACCCTCAATTGAAGATTTTTGCAGCATAATCGTTTTCTGTCGTTCATAACTCACCTTAAAGAGGCACCTCATTGACCCAGAGGTGCCTCTTTTTTTTGCACCTGCATTTCTACTCAATACTTGCGACCATGAGTCAGCACTCATGTTCTTGTGAGACATCTGTCTTCAGAGTAGGGTAACCATGCAAATCTATTGAGGAGTAAGCTATGACCAGAGTCGCGCTCGTTGGAGGAAAAAGATCTCCATTTACACGAGCTGGAACACTTTTGAAAAAGTTCTCATTTCTAGATCTCGGGATTCATGTGGCGGAGAAGACAGTTGAAGATCTTGAGCTTTCTCCATCAGACCTCGATGAAATAGCCTTTAGCACAGTTCTCTTAGATCCTCGATTCCCGAATGCCGCTCGTGAGCTTGTCTTGCGCTCTAGTCTTCCGAAGAGTCTCTCTGGTCATTTTGTATCAAATAATTGTATCAGTGGATTAGTCGCAGTGAACCTCATTCGGGATGGAATCGCGTGTGGGCGAATTCAGAGTGGACTTGCTGGTGGTGCTGAATCGATGTCTCAGCCTTCGCTGACTCTTCGGCGTGACGCGGAGAAATTTTTTCTTAACTTGAGTATGGCTCGAGGATTCAAAAACCAATTGAAAGCGGCGCTGAAATTTAAGCCAGGGTATCTCCTTCCTGTTCCTCCGAGTCCTAAGGAGCCCTCAACCGGGCTGACGATGGGACAGCACTGCGAGCTCACTGCAAAGGAGTTCGGTATTAAACGTGAGGAACAAGACGAATGGGCACTGCGGAGTCATAAGAGAGCAGCAGCAGCGAAGGAGTCTGGAATACTTGATACAGAAATCGCGCCGATTGAGGGAGTTGATAGCGATAACTTCATTCGAAAGGAAACTTCACAAGAAAAGCTCGCTAGTCTGCGACCAGTTTTCGACCGGACTGCATCGGGGACTCTGACAGCAGGAAATTCGAGTGGGCTCACAGACGGTTCTTCTCTGGTGTGCCTCATGTCTGAGGAGAAGGTAAAGGCAGAGGGAAGAGAAGCCCTCGCATATATCGATGCCATAGAGTTTGCTGCCATTGACCCGAAAGATGGGCTCTTAATGGCTCCAGCACTTGCACTCCCGAGATTACTGGAGCGCCAGGGGCTCGGTGTCGCTGATATAGATATTTTTGAGATTCATGAGGCATTCTCTGCGCAAGTTATTGCCAATCGGATGGCTTGGGCCCAGGGATGGAGTAAATATCCAAAATTGAAGCCGTTTGGTGATATCCCTGATGAGAAGATAAACATGAATGGAGGCTCAATCGCTATCGGTCATCCATTTGCTGCAACGGGTGGACGTCTTCTTTTAAGTGCTGCGGGAGAGTTAAAACGGAGTGGAAAAAAGCGGGCAGTTATCAGTATCTGTGCCGCTGGAGCTATGGCAGGGGCGGTACTACTTTCAAGAGATTAGGTGAGCTGCTCATCAATGGAAAGAAGACATCTTCCTCTGTTCATGTTTGTGAATCAGAGGAAGATGTCGTTCGGGTGCAGCATCATAAACATCTCCTTCAGCTCTTTATGAATTTGGGCTCGTTTAAAAGCCAGGTCTTACCAGTTTCCCAGTAAGACCTGGGCAAAAGTAGCGAGGCACCAAAATCTGTTACTTCCGTTCGGCTATGCTTGAAGCAATCGGGTGAGAATGTTCACCTCGAAGGCTTCAGATTGAACCTATTAGCCGAGAAGCTGAAGTGCCAGCTGAGGTTGCTGATTTGCCTGAGCAAGAACGGCAGCACCAGCCTGCTGAAGAATGTTCAGTCGCGTTAATTCAGCTGACTCCTCCGCTACGTCAACGTCGCGAATTCGGCTCTCTGCAGCTGCGAAGTTCTCGCGAGAGACAGAGAGATTCTTGATTGCGACGCTTAATCGCGCTTCTGAAGCACCGAGATTCCCTCTCTGTATTGCTAGAGAGCTAATTGCATTATTGACTGCATCAAGTGCAGCACGTGCAGCGGATTGTGCTCCATCTCCAGTGGAGGCCGAGATAGAATATGAAATCGCAGAACTTCCAGTGTTCGCAAGGCCAAGAGCTTGTAGGGTTCCTTCAACTCCAGCAAATGATATCTGCGATGTTGAAGCTGAATCAAACCCAACTTGAAGCGTCGTCGTACCACCACCAGAAAGAAGGTTTACTCCGTTAAAAACGGTGGTGACAGCAATTCGCTCAATCTCGGATGCAAGAGAAAGAAATTCGTTTTGAAGTGCTGAACGTTGGTCATTCGAATACACTCCGTTAGCTGACTGTTCTGCAAGTTCTGCAAGTCGACTAAGAACGTTTCCGATCTCTCCTAGTGCCGAATCAGCAATGGCAATCGTTGATATTCCATCATTTGCATTTCGAATAGCAACATTTGCTATTCGTTGATCGGCTCTCAGGGAGTCAGCGATTGCTAATCCAGCCGCATCATCTGCAGCTCGGTTGATTCTCTGACCTGAGCTTAAACGTTCAAAGGTACGACTAAGCGCATCAGTGCTTAGTGCGAGTCGTCTTTGACCCTGTAAAGAAGATATGTTTGTGCCAAGTGTGATACCCATTGTTTCCTCCGTGAAATAAAGAATCGTCTCACTAGCAGCTCATACCGCTAGAGATATACTGCAATCCATTGCAGCTCGATTCGTGGGCGTAAGTTCACTAATTTTCAATGGGAAAGGTTTCTGAGGTCTTTCCCCGCTACTTTTCTGGTACTGCCTTCGGTACTGCGAGTTGCTTTCGAAACAGGAATGTTTCTGCCAGCGTGGTAAGAACTTCACGACTACTTATCCTTACAAATGAGGTAACGGTAGAGCCGTAGATTTTCTTAAGCAAAATATACGGGTAATACCCATATTTCTTGAAACTATTGAAAACTCAGGGGGTTAGAAAAAAAATCCAGGCTCGACTTCGTGGAAAGAAGCAGAGCCTGGAGCAGAAAGTAGCGAGGCACTAAATTCAGCACCTACCTTCGCTTGTAGAATCCCTTGGTGCCTAGCCAAGAGTAGTTCCCCTATAAAGAGGAGAGGGGAAGATCTGCTCCGATGGCGAAAGATGAGTTGAGAGTTGGAAGTATCTCTTCGCAGCTTCTCCTATCGGAGCAGATTTATTTCAGTTTATCCAATTAGGGATAATGCTAGCTGTGGCTGCTGGTTAGCCTGTGCAAGCACTGCTGCACCAGCCTGTTGAAGAATATTCAACCGAGTCAGCTCAGCAGATTCTGAAGCTACATCCACATCACGAATGCGGCTTTCAGCAGCAGCGAAATTCTCTCGAGAGATCGAGAGATTTTTAATCGCTACACTGAGACGAGCCTCAGTTGCACCGAGATTTCCGCGCTGTACCGCAAGAGAGGTAATCGCAGAGTTTACTGCATCAAGTGCAAATCGTGATGCCGACTGAGCTGCATCACTTCCGGCTGCCGTAATTGAGTAATTCAGGGCTGAAGACCCCGTAGTAGCCAATCCGAGCGCTGCTAGTGTTCCTTGTACCCCTGAGAACTGAATCTGAGAGGTAGAGGCAGAACTAAAGCCGACCTGGAGAGTGGTTGTGGCACCACCAGAGATGAGAGCAACCCCGTTAAACACGGTGGTCGAAGCAATTCGCTCAATTTCTGAAGCGAGTGAAGTAAACTCATTCTGAAGCGCGGAGCGCTGAGAATTTGAGTAAACACCGTTTGCGGATTGTTCTGCAAGTTCTGCAAGTCGACTAAGTACGTTTCCAATCTCTCCGAGAGCCGAATCAGCAATGGCAATCGTCGAGATACCGTCGTTCGCGTTTCGAATTGCCACTGAGGCAATTCGTTGGTCAGCTCTTAGGGAGTCAGCGATCGCAAGACCAGCTGCATCGTCACTCGCCTTATTAATACGCTGACCTGAACTCAGCTTTTCGTACGTGCGCGTTAGAGCGTCAGTGCTCAGGGCGAGTCTCCTCTGACCCTGAAGGGATGATATGTTAGTACCAAGAGTAATACCCATGGCTTTTTCCTCCTTGATTATACAGAGCCAGCAACTAGTCGATCCTTGACCGGCTGATACCGAGATCTAGACCGAAGAAACTCGATCTATCTGACTCCAATTTAGCAATTTACATGGGAAAATATGAATTTTCCCGCTACTGTCCGTCAGCGAATACTCAACACAATCTCATTCACAGAAAAACGTCTGGGGCAGTGAAAGACTGTTGAGGAACTACATCCTCCGCCTTAAAAGGGGTTACGTCTTGGCAAGAAAAATTCTGAAATCGAAAATGGAGCGATCATGAAAAATGGTAGTTGTTCTTAAGAATTTCCACCATAAGGGAATATGAGTTTAATAACTCTGGCGCCTACCGTATCAAGCGTTACTGATTTACGGAGAATACATTTGCGAACTGACAATTAGACAAACTGAGAGTAACGTACTTTGAAAAGAGTATCGCTAAGAGTTTGAAAGGTTTGAAACAAATCAAGCAAGTCATTTTTCTCTTAAGTATTTTTCAAGCTATGCCGTCCCCCTCTTTGTGTGTGATGCGGGTGGATTGTCACTGACCTACAGAAAGAGACTTCATTCGCAACTAATTAAAGATGTGGCCCTCATCGCCAGTTTGAGCAGTGTAACTGCCGGTGTCTATGGAAAGACGCTGTGCTGGTGTGAGCTTTCAAGGAGGAAAAGAAGATGGCTGTTACTCTTGGAAACAATATCGCGTCCCTTCAGGCGCAACGTCGACTCGGAATAGCGACTGACCAACTAGGAAGAACCTTTGAACGTCTAAGTTCTGGTCAGCGTATTAATAAGGCGAGTGACGATGCGGCTGGTCTTGCTATTGCTGACTCTCTTCGTGTGGAACAAAGGATTGGTATCGTAGCGATTCGAAATGCTAATGATGGTATCTCGAGTATTGCGGTTGCTGATTCGGCTCTCGGAGAGATTGGAAACGTACTTAGTCGACTTGCAGAACTTGCAGAACAATCCGCAAACGGTGTGTTCTCAGTGGTTCAGCGTTCAGCTCTGGCGAATGAATTCGTATCACTTGCTTCAGAGATTGAGCGAATCGCAGTAACAACAGAGTTCAACGGTGTTAAACTGTTATCGGGCTCTAATACCCTTACCTTACAAGTTGGTTTTGACTCAACGTCTACCTCTCAGATCTCCTTTAGTGGGGTCCAGGGAACGTTGTCATCGCTCGGACTTGCATCGTCAGGGAGTTCAGCACTCTCGTATTCAATCAACGAGTCTACAACTGACGGAGGTCAGTCGGCAGCTCGCGCGGCTTTGGATGCGGTGCAGAATGCGATTCAGTCACTTGCTTCTACCCGAGGTACTCTTGGTGCAACAGAAGCTCGATTGAATGTTGCGATTAATAACCTTGCTGTTGCTAGAGAAAACCTAGCTGCTGCGGAAAGCCGAATTCGAGATGTGGACGTTGCATCAGAAGCGGCTGAATTAACGCGACTCAACATTCTTCAGCAGGCTGGTGCTTCGGTTCTTGCCCAAGCAAACCAGCAGCCGACATTGGCTCTTAACCTACTCAGTTAGGTTGAAAAATAGGCTTCGGGCGGGAGAACTCATCTCTCGCCCGTCTCCCTCTCCTTTCCAGTGAGAGGGGGAAAGGAGAAAGATTCTCTCAACTCAGGCAGAAAGATGAGTAGGCATGAGAGATTTTGTACCACTGGTACGCATTTGTTGATGTTTTACCTCGCTACTTCCAGGGTGATGGAAGGGACCGTCTGGGGGCGGATGGTCTCTTCCCATCACTCTTTTTCTTTTAATTTCGAAAAAACGTGCTGGTTCCGAGAGAGTTTGCTAATTTTTACCCTGAAGATTAGGGGTAAAAATGCGAGACCGCAGATATTCTATTGTTTTTCTATTGCTCCTTATTGTAGCACTCTTCCTCCCGTCGACTGTATGTGCTGATGGAAAAATTTATGTATACACAGACTCCCACGGGGTCGTGAGATTCTCTTCAAAGCCTCCTCCTGCAGGAGTAGAGGCTCGTATTTTTGAAGGAAGAAAAAGCGGATTCTCTTGGTATCGAGGAGGAAAGAGGCCCCCAGCAAGACTGTTTAAACATCGCTACTCTACAGTTATTCATTCAGTAGCGCGTGAGTATGGAGTCAAAACGTCTCTTATTCGTGCTGTCATTCACGTTGAATCTGCCTATGACCCTGCGGCTGTTTCCCCGAAGGGCGCCCTCGGTTTAATGCAGATCATGCCTTTTCATCTCAAGTCTCTTGGAATTGAGGATCCTTTCGAGCCCAGTCAGAATATACAGGGAGGGGTCAAACTTCTGTCGAAGTTATTGAAGCAATATGATGGGGATACAAAAATCATGTTGGCAGCATACAATGCTGGAGAAAATGCTGTAAAAAAGTTTAATGGAATACCACCATTTTCAGAGACGCAGAATTATATTCGAAAAGTTCTGCAACTTCAGAGCTTATATGCGGAGGCTGGGGCTTAGGAGTTACGTTTAGGATAAAGCAGCATGAGAATAATGATCCCCAATATTGTTTCACTTCTCCGATTAATCGGTATTCCAGTGTTATTATTTTTTATGGCGATACGCGCTGAATTGCCGTGGTGGTCTACCAGCATGTTTTTTCTTCTACTTGCGGTTACGGATGTGGTCGATGGCTGGTTGGCTCGCAAACTTGATGCTGAAACAGACTTCGGTGCGTTGCTTGACCCTCTTATCGATAAGTTGTTGATCCTCTGTCCCTTGATTACTCTGGTCGGCATGCGTTCCGTAGAAACAAACTATGTGATTGTTCCAGCATGGATGGTTGTCTTGCTCCTTGCGCGTGAGTTGTGGATTACGGGACTTCGTGGTTTGGCCGCTACCAGGGGAGTCGTCATTCAAGCGGCTGAGCTTGGAAAGCTGAAAACATTGCTTCAAGTGATTGCAGTTACTTTTCTGTTGATTGAGGATATCACTCTCTTTGAGTGGTCCCGCCAACAAATTACTGCCCAGTATATAGGTCTTCAGAGCTTACTCGGTGCTATTATCTTGGCGTATATTAGTGGCCTCGAGTACACCATGCAATTTTTTCGCGTTGTATCGAATTCTGCTCCCGTTCAACCGACACAGAAGGGAAGAAAGTCATCCTCTTTTCTTCTCGGGCGTCGAGCGTAGAGATTTGTGCTCTAGACTACTCATAAGCCCTTTTGAAATAGGCGATAGCACTCTATATCGAGCTGACTTTTCTCACCAAGAATTCTATAGCTGAAAGTCCCGTTAAAGAATCAACGACCTCAAGGGGCTTTAGAGTCCTTCCATCCGGAAGAGAAGTAATAGAAAACCGCACTTGGTGGTCTTCTGGATGGACATCCTTTACGAAGTCAGTAATTGCATGAGTTGTTTCTTTTTGCTTTCTCCGTCGCGTGACAGTTTTGCCTTGCCAGTTTGGACCGATCATTTCAACAAGTGATGTCGTTGCTAGCACCTTTTCGGAATGCGGAGACAAAGAAGTGCCTGAAAGACGAGCAATGAATGTGGAAGTGACATTATGAGCAGGAATATTTTTCGCATTTCGGGGTAGGGATTCAGCCTGAATAATTGAAAGGCCCTCCGGGAGTGTTTTGTTGAGTTCTCGGACCATCGTGTCTTCGTTCATTTTTTCAGTGAGGATGACGTCAACAAGTTCAGCAGAGCTTTCAACTCCAAGCTGGATTGGTGGCCCGAATGCAAATCGAGGTCTTGGAGTAAATCCTCGAGAGAAGGCGACTGGTAAATTCGCTCTCCGCGCTGAACGAAAGAGCATTGATGCCATTTCAAGATGTCCATGAAATCGAGCATGACCAATTTTCGTGTAAGTAAGACGATAGCGAAATGCGGATTCGGCTGGTACAGCCACGCCTCGGACGCCATCCTCAGCCATCTCGGTTTTTAAGTACTCTTTCAGTGTATATACAGACTGTTCTGGCTTTGGAGTCGCTGTCCTTTGTCTAGAGCCTTTCAATAGTTGCAGGATTTCGTCGTTTGATGCCCCCTCCGCCTTTTTATCAAGTATTGGTTGCCAGGGAGGAGAGATAATTGCGAGGCGACTTTCGCTTCGGGCTCGATCAAAGAGAACATTTCTCACCCCATCATAGTCGCACGATCCACAGGTAGAACAGCTCTTGGTTAAACAGTCTGGTGTTGTTGTTGTACGCTGGGCCCTCTGCCATTCCTTGAGGAACCAGCGCTTTGGGATATCACAACTGATATGATCCCATGGAAGCGGATCATCGCCCGATTTTTCTCTGAGATAACCATGAGGGTCTATTTGACACGCTTCGAAGGCCTGCATCCAGAGATCGAAAGAAAGTTGCTCCATCCATCCATCTTGGCGTGTTCCTAGTTGGTATGCTTTAAGTATCACGGCGCTCAGTTTTCTATCACCACGTGCAAATACTCCTTCAAGAAAGCTCGCCTGAGATTCATGGTATCGATAAAAAATCTTTCTTTTCCTGAGCTCACGGAAGAGGAGCTCTTGTCTTCTTTTCGTCTCGACTTCTGATATCTGCTCTGACCATTGGAATGGGGTATGAGGTTTTGGAACATGGGTCGAGACACTAATGGTAATTTGCTGACCTTTGCGCGTAAGTGCTTGAACTCGAGTAGCGATATCGAGAATTCCCAAGATATCTTCATCGGTTTCCGTCGGCAGTCCAATCATGAAATAGAGCTTAATGCTTGACCATCCAAGCTTCAGAACATTTTTACAGGTATCAATAATTTGTTGATCGGTTACCCCCTTATTGATCACATCCCTCAGTCGTTGCGTGCCAGCTTCAGGAGCCATGGTAAAACCGGTGCGTCGAACAGGCTGAACCTCTTGTAAGAGTTCGGGAGTCAGAGCATCAACTCTCGTAGAAGGGAATGAAATTGCGAGCTTATCACTTTCTGCGAATTCGTCTTTCAGGATTTTGAGCAGAGGCAGAATGCTGCAGTAATCAGCGGTGCTGAGCGATAAAAGAGATAGCTCTTCAAAGCCCGTTTGTTGAAGTGCTTCGCGGGTGAGTTCTCTAATCTCCTCTGGAGCCCTCTCACGTTGCGGTCGATAGAGGTATCCTGCTTGACAAAAGCGGCAGCCACGAACGCATCCACGCATCACCTCAACGGCCAGACGGTCGTGCACGGTTTTAATATTCGGTACAATAGGCTGTTTGGGAAAGGGTGCATTCTCTAGGGATGCCAGTACTCTGCGATTTACTGCTGTATAGTCTGAGTAGCGAGGCGTGAATCCTTGAAAGGAGCGGTCTTCTCCGTAGTTTGGACTAAAAAAGGCCGGAACATACACCCCAGGAATTCGAGAAAATTCTCTTAATTGTTCGTGCCGTGTTAGCTGTTTGCAGCGTAAGACCGCTTCAAGAAATTCAGGTACGAGCTCTTCGCCGTCTCCTATAAGAAAGCAGTCAAAGAAATCAGCAAAGGGCTCAGGATGATATGCAACGGGACCTCCGCCAATGATAAGAGGATCTTTTTCTTTCCTCTCAGATTGCAGAAGAGGAATCCCTCCAAGATCAAGCATTTGTAAGATTCCTGACATGCACAGTTCATACTGAAGGCTAAACCCTACTATCTCAAACTCAGACAGTGGTCGCTTTGATTCAAGTGAGGTGAGCCTCATTTGATTTTTTCTGAGGATTTGCTCCATGTCTGGTAGCGGGGTGTAGGCGCGTTCGGCCCAGAATCTTTCATCCCGATTGATGAGGTCATACAAAATCTGATACCCCGTGTGAGACATTCCCACCTCATAGGTATCTGGAAAAGCCAAGCACATGCGCAAAGCCACTTCAGAGTCGTTTTTGACGATAGAGCCCTTTTCGCCTCCTAAGTACTGAGCAGGCTTCGTAACATTCAGAAGGTGGGAATCGGAGATTTCTTGTGAGCATGACATACTGCCTTTATCCTCCATATTTCGTGAGATTGGAACCTCCACCCCTTAAACGCAGGCGCTTCATGGGTATTTTTTCGCTGGTTGACCCCTAGAAAGCTGGTTTTTTCACGAAATATGAATAAAATCAAAAGACTGGGACATGCTCCCCGAGATTGGGTGCTAGGAGACTTTAATTCAGTTGAAGTTTAGTTCTGTTCTCGGTATTCATGTTGGGGTGGCCCAAAAGGGCGCCGTCATAACAAGGTTTGAAAATACTATGCGAGTTTCACGGCTAGAGATCTTTGGCTTTAAGTCATTCATGGAGCGTTTGGTTCTCCCTATAAAAGATGGTGTGACCGGTGTGGTTGGTCCCAATGGTTGTGGGAAATCCAATATTGTTGATGCTCTCCGGTGGGTCCTTGGTGAAACAAATGCGAGGAGCCTTCGGGGTGGTCTCCTTGAAGATGTTATATTCAATGGAACCGATAAATTGCGCCCTTTGGGTTTGGCGGAAGTCTCTCTTACCGTATCTTCTGACGGTGAGAGTTTGTTTGATGACATCATTGGAAACAGCAGAGAGGGTGAGTTGCAGTCTCAACTCGATGAAGCTGAGGCGCATATCGAAGAGGTCTCACAACAACTGAAAAAAGTTCAGAGGATAACCGCTGATGACAGCGACTGGGTTACACAGGAAGCGGAGGGCGAAGCTGCTCCTGAGACTCGAAACACTGAGCATGACCAATCGGCGGAGAGTTCTGCTTCTGATAATGATGAGGGTGCCCCGAAGTTACGGGTGCTTTCACCAGGAGACTCTTTCTCAGAGGATGATTCTCTCTCGGATGAAGAGATCACAGCGGATGAATTGGGGGCGCAGCATTACTCATCTACACTTTCAGCAGGTGTTTCAGAGCAAGTGCTCCAACAAAAATTTGGCTGGCTAAAGTCTGTAAGTGAAGTGCAGGTTACCCGTAGGCTGTATCGGAGCGGGGAAGCTGAGTTTTTTCTCAATAAAACCCCTTGTCGATTGCGGGATCTTAAGGAGTTCTTCCGGGTCATCGGAATTTCAGCTCGTACTTTCACGATTGTTGCTCAGGGTGAGGTGAGTCGAATTGTCACTGCAAAGCCTGAGCATCGGAGACAAATCTTTGAGGAGGCAGCAGGAGTTCTCGGTTTGCGAGACAAGATAGCAGCTTCCGAGCGTCGACTGAAGGATACTGCTGATAACATCGCTCGCCTAGAAGACATAGAGCGAGAGATAGAGCGACAAGTGAATAGTTTGAAGCGACAAGCTTCCCGTGCTCGACGCAGGGAGTCTCTCAAGCATGAGTTGTATGAGAGTGAAAGTAGCCTTTTTCGAGAGAAGTTAAGACGAGTGAGCGCTCGGAAGAGAGAGCTTAGCGAGGTCGTTGCTACGCTTGAAGAGCGCGAGCAAAAGATTCTTTCAACTACAAGTGGGGCTTCTGGTGAAGAGGAGGTGTTGCGTGGCGAGCTTTTGGCCACTGAGTTGCTTGTAGAGCAGTTGCGAGAGCAGCTTGATGCCCTAAAGGAGGAGGTGAATGTTCGCGGAAGGAAGGAGGAGTCACTGAAGGGTGCACAGCACGAACTCAAGATGCTATTCGAGGCGAAGGGCACTGAAGGCAAGCGAGTCGTTGAACGGCTGAATACACTCCTGGATCGGAAGAATCAGTCCCAACAACGGATGGCGACATTATCAGCCAAGGAAGAGTCGCTATCACAAAAGCTCCGCGAGTTAGAGGTCTCTGGAGTGGATCGGTTACAGCAGCTCGATGAGGAGGTTCGAGAGCTTAGAAAATCGATTCGAGGCAGAGAAGAGCAGAGCCAGGGTCTACGGGATGTTCTCCGGAAAGTCGAGGGGGAGCTGGACGCAACTCGTAAGCAGATGCGAGAGCAGGCTCGACCTGAGGTATTGAATCATGACGAGAGTCAAAAGCTTGAGAGTCTTATTCGGAGCATTGAGGGAGATATGCCCCGAGTATTTGCCGAGCTTTTTGAAGTTGAGCCCGAGTATACAAAAGCTATACAGGCTGCGATTGGAGAGAGGGCGTCATATTTCGTGGCTTCTCGGGCTGCGGATTTAGCCGAAGTTTTGGGAGAGTATTCCGAGCAGCGCCAAGAAGCATTAGATGAGTCGGGCTTTTGGTACGGGCTTCTTCAAGGTGCTCTTGAAGAGAATCAGAGCAGTGGTGAACCTGTTATTGAGCAGGAAGTCGAAGTCCCGCTGAATGCTATGCCTGCTATGAGTGTGGTTACAGCAGAGCCACTTGCGCAGTCCCTGTTAGGCAGTTTGTTGTCGCGGGTTTTTATTGTTCCGTCCTTCGCTGAGGGATTGCAACTGTTTCGCTCAGCTGCAATTCCTCCTGCTTCTCTCGTGGTTACGAGAGCAGGTCAATGTATCTCCCCAGAGTCTATCTCTGTGCCCCAGAAAGAGAGGGGGTTGTTGGATATACAGCAGGAGATATCTCAGCTTGTGCAGAGAAAAGAGGATATGGAATTGCAGTTCTCAGGGCTAGAACAGCAAATTATGGCTGAGCGTCAGACGCTTACAGAAAGAGAGGAGGAGCTCGGAAAGGCGCTCCGTCAGAAGCAGGAACATGAGCAGGCAGTTCGTGAGATGAGTAAAGAGCTTGGTTCAATTAAGGGATATCTCTCTGCCGAGCAGCAGGCCCTTGAACAGGTTGAGCACGATATCATTCGCTCGCGGGAGTATGAGGTTGAATTGCAGAACCGAGTACAAGAGCTTGAGCAGAGAAGAGAGACGGTTGAATCGGAGCTCGCTGAGTTACTCAAGAGTGATGCTTCAGGTCTCCATACAAATCTCAGAGAGTTGGTAGAGCAGCTCAACTCAAAAGATTCTGAGCGAAGAAGTTTACGCGAGCGATTCGAAGAGGCGCGTGGTCAGGCAGAAGTTGAGCGACGTGAATTGGAATCTCTTCGCCAGACACTTGCCACTCGAAAGCTTGAACTTGAGCGCGGTAGTATGGAGATTGAGCATATTCATGAAAGCATTCAAGAGCGTTTGCCAGAGGAGTATCAAGACCGTGTTCTCGACCATGAGGGTGAACAGATTGAAGCGGATGGGATAGGGGATCATGCGTTAGAAGACTTGGAAGAGCAGGTCCGGAATATTCGAGCGCAACTTCTCCGAGAGGGAGAGGTTGACCCAAGTTCTATTGAGAGATTCGAAGAAGAATCAAAGCGGCTTGACGATCTGAAAGCCCAAAAGTCTGATCTGGAGGCTGCGTCACTCACTTTGAGAAAGACCGTTCAGCTGCTTCGTGAGCAGTCTGTCGAGCGGTTTCGGGTAACCTTCGAGAGTGTTCGCGAGCATTTTATCAAGTTGATGCCGAGAGTCTTTGGAGGAGGAAGTGCAGATCTGGAGCTAACGAACGATGATGATCCGTTGGAGGCAGGAATAATGATTACTGTTCGACCTCCAGGAAAGAAGCCAAAGTCTCTTGACCTCCTTTCTGGGGGTGAGAAGGCGCTTTGTGCCACAGCTCTCATTGTAAGTTTGTTTTTAGTTCGTCCAAGTCCATTATGCGTTTTGGATGAAGTTGATGCTCCGTTGGATGAAGCAAACCTCGTTCGCTTTCTCTCGTTGGTAAAAGAGATGAGTTCGGAGACGCAGTTCTTGCTCATCACGCACAATAAGGCATCGATGAGTGCTGCGGACCGATTAGTGGGAGTGACCATGCAGAGACCTGGCTCCTCGTCGGTTCTTCAAGTGTCTCTTGAAGAAGCTTATGCACATGTTGCCTGATATTTGCTAAGGTGAGGCTTGCAAGTTGTGGTAGGGGAGCATGTTATTCCCACACGTAGGTTGGTCGATGGCAAAAAAATAGAGATTTCGGTGAGCAGGAGGACCAGTGGTGGGATGGAATTGTTCGTTCATTGTTTCACGACTCTGTTCACAACAATAGAGAGCTCATAACAAGACAAGCGGAGAAGATGGATACCATGCTACAGAAACTGATGAATATTATAGAGCAATACGGAAGTGGAAACCCCCAGTTTGATCTCTCTCTTGTTCTTTTCGTGCTGATTGCATTCGCCATTGGACTGATCGCTCTTTCGCTCTTTGCCGGCGGACGAAAAAAGAAAAGCTCCTTAGACACCATCTCTGAAGGACGCGATCGATTAACAGCACTGGCTGGAAAGTTTG
This sequence comes from bacterium, assembly GCA_009926305.1. NCBI lineage: Bacteria > bacterium. Next base: position 14,028 of record RFPC01000012.1, on the reverse strand, counting down.
AGAAGTTAGAGATGAATGCGAATTCATCCCGGACTGAGCTGAGGCGCGAGGTCGAACTCTTAAAGGGCAGGGTTGAAAAGCTCGAGCAAGGTGCGGGCATAGCTTTTACTCCGCCAGTAGGAGATCCAGAGATTTTGGAAACAGATGAGGGGGTAGCAGTCTCATCGGCCGATGATATTGAGCAAAATTCAATCGAGATGGCGGCGCCCAAGGGGATGAAGATCGACAAGCCGAGTGATGACGTCGGTGGGTTATCAGAGTCGGTCGCGAGTGAAGACAGGGTCGCGAGTGAAGACAGGGTCGCGAGTGAAGAGAGGGTCGCGAGTGAAGATAGGGAGCTGAAAGATGAGAAGAGCGCAGAGCCGAAGAGTCTTTCTTCGGGTTTAACCAAGACTCGCTCTGGATTTTTTAGAAAAATGAGAGAAGTGTTTTCTGGTCGTTCTGTTATTGACGAAGAGACGCTAGAGGAGCTTCAGGCTTTTCTGGTCAGTGCAGATCTTGGACTGAAGATGGTTGATTCGCTGATAGAGCGATTACGAGAAGACGTTCGGCGGGGCGATGCCGTCACAGAGGAGGCATTGTTGGAAACGCTTCGAGCGAACGTAAGCACGAGGCTTCAGCAGGTGGGGCTAGAGGTTCATCCGATTGAGCCGACTCGGAGAGACGGTGGCCCTACTGTTGTTATGATGGTTGGGGTGAACGGAGTTGGAAAAACAACGAGTACTGCCAAGTTGGCTCTTCAATGGAAGTTGAAGGGAGCAAAGGTTCTGATGGTTGGAGCGGATACATTTAGAGCCGCCGCTTCTCTCCAGCTACAAAAATGGGGGGAAGAACTCGACATCGCTGTACATGTAGGAGATGAAGGAGCAAAACCCGCTGCCGTTGTCTACGATGCAATGGAAAAAGCAAATATGGAGCAGTATGATGTAGTTCTGATAGACACGGCAGGACGATTGCATACCAAGGGCAACCTGATGCAAGAGCTTGAGGGTATCAAGAATATAGTCAGAAAGAGTCAGCCCGATGCTCCTCATGAAATCTTACTCGTTATTGATGGAACTACGGGGCAAAATGCTTTGCAGCAGGCGCAAGAATTTCATAGCAGTGTTCGGCTAACAGGCTTGGTTGTAACCAAACTCGACGGCACCGCTCGTGGCGGCATGGTCGTTGCTGTGCAAGATGAGTTGGGTGTGCCTGTTCGCTACATTGGTATCGGTGAAGCAGCAGAAGATCTGCGTCTCTTTGAAGTGTCATCCTTTATAGCGGCTCTATTTAATAGAGAAGATATAAGTGAATTGTCGGCTCCGAGTGCGCATGCAAAGCGTCGCCGTCGTAGGCGTGAAGAAAATCATGAGGCTGTTGCCGAAACATTTTCATAATTCTCATCCCTGCGAGCGGACCCTCGGTAGCGTGCCCGTAGAGAGAAAATGCTCAATAAGATGAAAAATCTGTTTTCGAAGTACTAATTCGATATGGAGTGCTGAGACGACATGCGTTTGTGCAATCTTGTCTGGGATTGCTTCCTCAACGAGCACGAGCCCATCATTTTCACCTGGGAGTAGGGGATTCCAGCTTCCGTAGAGCTGTCCTTTCGCTGCGATAGCGGCAAATTCGAGTGATTTTGGTAATTGAAGACTCCGTGGCTTTGCCAGTTCCTGTACGGAAGGCCCGAGGAGTTTCGGGAGTAACGGAACACGAAGAGTTAAACATGCCGCTTGCGATGATGTAAGGGGTGAGCCAAGCAGCATATTCCGTTTAATGTGTGGCCACTGCTTGAGCGTCTCAATAAGAACGAGGCCACCTAATGAGAATCCAACAGCGTGCTGTGGACGTTGTGTCTCTGGAAGACTCGATAGTTTTTCAGCCAAGGCTTTAGCAGCCTGATAAAATGAGATCTTATGACACGGGTAGACAAACTGCAGTACATCCCATCCTGCATTAAGAAATCGTATCTCAAGGACTTTCATCGTGCCTGGAATTCCCTCCAGTCCATGAATGAGTAGAACAGTTGGCGAATCCTCACGTGAGTCTTTGCCTTTCTTTGATTTATATAAAAGTTTAGACATGCCTACTTCCTACTATAGAGGCGCTTATATAAGTATTAATGCAGGTTTTGTTTCAGCAATAAAGGTATAACCGTTTATACCTTGGTTGGCATTAAGCGTATTGTATTATGAAGGCTCATCTGTTCCCGACGTATCGGATATATTGCACTTTGGTGCTGAGCCTACAAGGAGCGCTGCCCACAAGCAGAGCACACCAATCAAAAAATTGAAGAGCATCCACGGGGCAAAATCTCGTAGAAAATAAAGGGTAAGATGAATTCCACATAGCAAGCCGCCTAGGGTGCTAAACAAGATAACTTTACGAATAGGTGACCCAATTTTCATTTATGACTTTTCGACCTTGAGCGAGCCGTTATCGAGCTTTAAGACCGAATCCTTGCCATTCAATGTCGTTTCGAGGATAACCTGTCGTCCCCACAGCGCCTGAATATGCTGCAAGCATTTTTCTGCATACTCAAGTTGCAGATCCCGTCCATCGTGAAAGTGTCGTAACTGCAAGGTCCTCTTACTACCAAAGTCAGCATCTTCAACTTTGATGACGGGGAGTGTGCCTGTTCCGACATTGGCTATTAATGTATTTTTAACATCCTGCCAGCTTTCTTCATCGCTAACTTTCGTAATTACTCGTTCCTTTCCCCTCTTTTCATGTTGAAAGATGCCAAGCTCACGCATGATATCTTCGGTAAGAAATCGTCGAAGAAAAGAAGAATCTCTGTCTGATTCTCTAACTTCAAAAATCTTCTTCCTGCCGGGAGTTTCATTCTCATCCATGGCATTGAGATTTTCAGGCGGCGTATCGTCGGTAAATTCGCGCCCTGTATTCCCTTCGTTCCATCTTCGCTCGATATCATGCCAGATGACGAATCCCAGATGATATGGATTAAGTCCTCCAGGGGTTGGTCTAAGAACTTGATTATGTCTAACAAGAAATTCGAGATGTAGTCCTTGTGGGAGGTCTAGCTCATTAAGTAGCTTGAAGTGCCAGTAGCTCGCCCAGCCTTCATTCATGATCTTCGTCTCCATTTGTGGGAGGAAGTATCGTGTTTCCTCATCCACGATATGAAGCAAGTCTCTCTGCCATTCAGCCAGATATGGATTGTAGTTGCAGATGAACTCGAGGATGTTTTCTTCGGGTTCTAATGGAAACTTAGAAAAGTCTGGCTCGACATACTCGGGTGAGGGATGGATCTCTCTCCACGGATCTTCCGGAATCTGAGCACTTTCCCATCGACGTAAGCGCTGTTCACCTGGGGTGAGTTTTTGTATCGCCATATTTCTTGAGCGTTGAAACGAGATTGCATGTGCATGATCGAGAATATTTTCAACCCGATCGATACCGATAGAGGGATCTTCCATATAGATATCTACGCGATTACCATGTGCTTTAAACATCTCAAGGGTATAGCGAGCATCGATATTACTTGTAAAAGTAAAGTTATTAGCAAAAAAGTCATTATGACCGTATACATGCGCGATCGTAAGAATTTGGAGTAGATCTGTGTTGTCTCGCATCAAGTATGCGAGACAGGGATTGGAGTTAATTACCATCTCATAGGGGAGACCAGAGACTCCATAGTCATACATTGTCTTAGTTTTTTCGTAAGATTTTCCGAATGACCAATGTGCATAACGAGCTGGCATTCCAGAGTACGACATGTATCCGATCATTTCATGATGATCGCAGACCTCGAATTCTTGGGGATAACAGTTAAGACCATACCGGTCAACGAGTAGGCGGATGCGCTGATCCCATTCTTCCATCTCTTCTACTGTTAGCCCATCCTTAACACTCATGTTGCCGACTGTGCTCCTTCTGCTGTTACTTTATTGGGAGTAGCGTTTAGTGGACTGGTTTTATCTCTTAAGAGAAAACTCTTAAATGCAGGCCAAAGGTCCTCTTTCTTTTCAATAGTCAGCATCTGAAAGTTCTCACGGTCAATTTTACCAAAGACATCAATCATACTGCCGGAGTAGTAAGCACTTCCCGATGGTTTAATCTCGCCATATCCAAAAATATTACAAACATCACATAGTTCAATTGCAGCTTGAACCGCACGTTCGTTATCAGAATAGAAATTATCTCCATCGGAGCAGTGGAAGGCATAGACGTTCCAGAGCGACGGATGATAGCGATCATTGATGATATCGAGCGCCTTGCGATATCCAGAGGAAATATACGTGCCACCAGATTCTACTTTATGAAAGAACTCGGTTTCGCTGACTTCTTTTGCTTCGGTATGATGTGCAATGAAGACGACCTCAACATTTTGATACTTTTGCCTCACGAACTGATAGAGAAGAAAATAAAATGAGCGAGCAAGATACTTCTTCACTGTTCCCATCGATCCCGAGGTATCCATAATGCAAAATATGACCGCATTCGAGACCTCTTTTGTCGTTGGAACGATATGGAAATAACGCAGGTCATCTTTGTGATACGGGAAGCGCTTTTCACCATCGTCAAAGGTAATTCCACGAGAACCTTGGACTGCAAGCCGTCGTCGGATCCTGTTTTTCGCTGACGCCTTTTTGTTGAGCCTTGGGCGAATCCCAGCTGTTCTGAGTCCCTTTCGGCGTCGGGCGTCCTCAGACATCACTTGACGCAGTGACTTTTTATCAAGTTCGGGCAACTCAAGATCGTCGAACATGAGGCTGATGAGCTCCTCGAGGGTAACGTCTGTTTCGATAGCGTCTACTCCTGGCTGATCTCCTCCTCCTCTCCCAACATCAGGGCTGCCAGGTTGTGCTGGTCCTACTACATCTCCTGGCTGCTGCTTGCCGTCACCTTGTGCTACTCCTGGAGCATTCTCGCCATAGATGAAGCGGTACTCCTTAATCGAGCGAATTGGTATCTTGATGATTTTGTCTTTATCTCGCCCAATAATTGATTCTTCCGAAAGAATATCCGCGATATTTTCTCGGATTGAATCTTTAATCTTTTGGCGATGGCGCGTACGGTCTCGTGCGCTTCGGTCCGAGCGTTGAGAAGTTGGGACAAATGGTCGAAAAATGGTGGACATAGACCACAGACCTCTCTTTAGGTAGACCTCAGCATTTGCTGGCGTCTATCACTGTTTTGTTGCTCAGTTATCAATCCTTCCAAAGATTATTAGCCGCATACTTTAAAATGGTATCTACGCAGGCTGCTGGATATCCATTTTTAATAAGCTGTTCAACCATACGGCTATACTTCTCAGATTGATCCTGATCGCGCGTTCGAGCTTTTGTAATAATACGAGATACATCTCGTACACTGGTCATCAGTTTCTTCTCAATAGCTTCCTTTAACGGCTCATAACTTTCGTATGAGATGTTCTCTCCCTTTCGACCGACAGACCAGAGATAGGAGATAACTTCTTGCCGGAAACCATCGCTCGCAGTGCCGATGATAGCAATTTGTTCTTCAATCGACTTCATGAAGCCTTCATCGGGATCGAGCTCTTCGCCGGTGTTTCGATCCTTTAACTTCTTCTTGTTCACATATGCTTCTGCATGATCAAGATAGTTTTGAAAGAGAGATTCCGCTTGTTCTTGATAAGAGTATACAAATGCTTTAGTAATCTCTTTTTCAAGAATTTCAAGATACTCTTTGTGAAGTGTGTCTTGGAGGAATTCAAGATACTGTTTTCGGGTATCATCTGGAAAATCTCCAGCTTTTACCATCTGAACCAGAGCCTCACGCACATTAAGCGGGTGTATACAATTCTCTTTCACATTATCTGAGAGAGCATTATCAAGAGCTTTCATGATGAACCGAGTAGAGATACCGTTCATACCCTCGTCTTTTGCTTCTTCTCGCAGTTCAACCACATCAATTTTCTTTGTTTTGCCTTTTTCTACAACTTCTTCTCCGTTATAGAGTTTAAGCTTTGTAATCAGGTCACACTTATTTGTTGGCTGGAGGCGTGAGAGGATGGCAAACATCGATACAACTTCAAGTGTGTGGGGTGCAATGTCTGCAGTAAACTGCGATTTACGAATCATTTTTTTGTAAATCTTTACCTCTTCAGAGAGCCTTAAGTTGTAGGGCACTTTTACTGTTACAATCCGATCAAGAATAGCTTCATTTGTATGATCACTCTTGAACTTCTTCCACTCAGCCTCATTAGAATGAGCAACTATTGTTGTATCAACATAGATCATGCCATGACGTCCTGGAGCTGGAATATGCTTCTCTTGAGTGGCGGTAATCATTGCATGAAGGTACTCTGTCTCATTCTTAAAGACCTCAATGAATTCAACCATTCCTCTGTTCCCAACATTGAGAGCTCCGGAGAGATCGAGGACTCGTGGATCGCCTTCTGAGTATAAATCCAGCTTAGAGATATCTTCTCCGCCAACGAGCACTGAGGTATCTTGGTTATTCGGATCGACAGGAGGCACCACTCCAATACCTCGTCTTGCACGAATACTGAATTCATAGGTGCGTACAGGCATTTCTTCCCATTTGCCGCCAAATTCTTCTATCAGACGGTGTCGAGTGATCGGGTTCAGGTCTCCTTCAATCTTTACGCCGAGCATTTTGGAGAATTCTGGGCGGAGGTGACGAGGAATGAGGTGAAGAGGTTCACCATACATTGGATCATCCTCAACCGCATAAAATGGCGGAAGCATTTCGAGGCCAGATTTGAGACGTTCTACGAGACTGCTTTTCCCGGAACCTACAGGTCCCACGAGATAAAGCACCTGGCGACTCTCTTCGCCTTGAAGTGAGGCGGAGTGAAAGAATCGAACAATCTGGCTAATGGTATTATGCATACCATAGAAGTCTTCACTGAAAAATTTATACTCGGTGAGCTTCTCACGCTTATAAAGCCGCTGAAGCTTTGGATCGTCCTCAAGGCGAATTTCATCTACTCCTTCACCCATGATCATATCGTAGAGTCGCTTGTGGGAGAGTTTTGCAACATCTGGATTCTCTCGAATAATCTCAAGATATTCGAGCATAGTGCCTCGCCACATCGACTTGGTTCGGGTCTCTCGGTCCTGATTGATTATTTTCTGAAAATCTTCTGTCATCGTCTGCCCTTCTAAAAAGAGAGAGTTTTTGAGCAACCCCTCTATTTCTTAAAGCCAATTTCCCATTACAGTTGGGATGAGTTCCCTATCTTGCCAGTAGAATAGCGAACACGAGCGGTTCTCTTATGTCGAACAACCCGTTCCCTTCTGAATTTTTGGAAGCACATACTAAATGGTCAATTACGATCTGCACGGGGAAACCCCAACGCGAGTCGAGACACGTTAGTAAAACCTCCACACTCTTTATGATGTAAAAACCCCCACTTATTGTTCTCATTTTATCGTTTCGTCGAAATACCAGCAAACTGAAATGAGGCAAGGTTTGATTTTAAAGGGAAAACTTCGCACGTAGCGTATACGAGCTTTGATTAGAGGGAGCCTCGCCAGAGTTATCCGCGGCTACTTTAGGAGAAAGTGAGGCAGAGACGTGGTTCTACTATTCATTCTCTGCTTGTAGACCAGGACGCCTATTTTTTTTCACGCCAAGACTCAATTGATAGCAGTTCACCTATGTCGTGACCGCATGAGGAGCTAGACTGTCTGTGGACAAGAGCGTCAAAGTAGTGTTCTGGCAGAATGCATTGAGGATGATCCATTTCACGAAGCGAGTCATCAGAAGCGTATTCAAAGTCTTGTTTGGACACTACAAGAGGTACTTTTTGTTTTTTCTGGACCGGGGTGTGAGCTATTACTCCTTCAGCTGGTGCGAGCTTGTTACTTCTTGAGGGTATTTTCTTTTTTGTCATTATTTCTGTTCGCTCATTTTTGCTTGCGGGATGCCTAAAATCGACTCCGTAACAACGTTCTAGTTCATCGAAGAGGGCACGCCTAGCCTTGGTCTTTACAGGAGCCCCAGATTTTGGGAACTTCCTAAAAATCGCTCTCCTTAAGAGCGCTTAGCTTCCAGTGCTCGGTTTTTGGACTCCTCACCTAAGACTTTTCATTGCGCTTATTCAGTGTATCTTTCTTACTAGGATAGCACGAAATAGCCTAAATTGTGTTCGGTAATTTCGAAGGGATGACGAAGGTAATGCCCAGTTCGGGGGGATTGCAGGGTTCAAATGGCCGAAATTTGCTATTTTTATATCGAGGTTTCACGAGGTTAGGAGCGGATCATTCCTTCAACAAAAGCTCATAATTTTGTAGACACTACTAGAATGACCTTTCAAAACGGTGCATTATACTGAGTTTTATGAATGAAACCCAGCATTGTACAGAAGCCTCGCCAGTATCGAAGAAAACCGAATGTCCGTGGTGGCTGAAAGAAGCCTCCCTCGATGATGCCATCCAGCATGGCTTAAAGGCACACGAGTTCGAGGGGTTGTTGAACGTTCTTGGTCGTCCCCTCACGGTATTAGAAGTTGGGATCTGCTCGGCGCTCTACTCGGAGCATTGCTCTTACAAGAGTACGAAAGCACACCTTAAAAATCTCCCTACCGAGGGTGCGCATGTTATTCAGGGTCCTGGAGAGAATGCAGGTATCGTTCGAATTGGTGAAGGATTGGGTATCGCCTTTAAGGTGGAGAGTCATAATCATCCTTCATTCATCGAACCGTTTCAAGGAGCAGCAACAGGTGTCGGAGGAATTCTTCGAGATGTTTTCACCATGGGAGCTCGACCACTTGCCGTATTAGATAGTTTGCGTTTCGGCAATCCTTTAAAAGATAAGTATTCTCGTTATCTTTTAAAAAATGTTGTGCGAGGGATTGGGACGTACGGAAACTGTATGGGGATTCCTAATATCGGCGGAGAACTTTTTTTTCACGACAAGTATGCAAAGAACTGTCTTGTAAATGCCTTTGCCATGGGCGTTGTTGAGGAAGACAAAATCTTTCTTGGAACAGCCTCAGGGGTTGGAAATCCAGTATTTTATGTGGGATCAAAAACAGGTCGCGATGGAATTCATGGGGCTACTATGGCCTCTGAAGAGTTTGATGAATCGTCTGCCGAGAAAAGACCAACGGTTCAAGTCGGTGATCCACTGCAGGAAAAGCTTCTCCTAGAGGCATGCCTTGAAGTGATGAAGACTGGCAAAGTTGTTGGTATCCAGGATATGGGTGCCGCTGGAATGACGAGTTCATCATACGAGATGGCGGAGCGAGCAGGTAGTGGAGTCCGTATTCATCTTGACCGCGTGCCGATGAGAGAAGAGGGAATGAACCCGTATGAGATCATGCTCTCGGAGTCGCAAGAACGAATGTTACTTGTTGTAGAAAGAGGTGGTGAAGAGCAGGTAAAGCAGGTTTTCTCAAAATGGGGGCTTGATGCCGTGCACATTGGAGAAGTTACTGACCAAAATGAGGTTGAGCTGTATTGGGAAGGCGAATGTGTATCTTCTTTAGCTGCATCAGTGCTGACGAGTTCGGTTCCGCAGTATCAGTGGCCGGAACAGGAGCCATCTTCCTACCAAGAACGGTTGGCGTTCGACGTGTTCTCTCTTGAGCAACCTGATGATTTAGGCTCTTGTCTGATGCAGATGCTCAAATCACCAAACCTCTGCTCGCGGGCAGCCCTTTTTGAGCAATACGATTCGACCGTGCGCGGAAATACAAGGGTTGGACCTGGTGGAGATAGTGGAGTCATACGGATTAAGGTAGAGGAGAAGGTCTATGAGATGGGAGTCTCGGCAACTCTTGACTGTAACTCTCGATATTGTGAGATCGATCCATTTTTAGGGGCTGCGTATACAGTCGTCGAGGCATTTCGCAACATCACAGCTTCGGGTTGTCAGCCACTAGGAATTTCTGATTGTTTAAATTTTGGGTCTCCTGAAAAGCCTGAAGGAATGTGGCAAATCGCTCAGGGAATTAGAGGGATTGGTGATGCAGCCAGAGCCCTCGAGGTGCCAATCGTGAGTGGTAATGTAAGCTTGTATAACGAGACTCAGGGAAGCCCGATATTGCCTACGCCAACGATTGCAATGGTAGGAAAAATTGATAACTTCCGTCACGCAGTTGGCACAACCTTCCAGTCGGAAGGAGATGTTATTCTTTATATTGGCGATGATAGTGGGATATCACTTGGAGGAAGTGAATATCTGGCGCAGATATTTAACGTTGAGAGAGGCTCATTGCCTGTTATTAACTATAAACAAGAAAAGATTGTAGCTTCTGCAATCCGAGATCTTGTGGAACAGGAGCTGATTCTCTCGTGTCATGACGTTGGGTCTGGCGGGCTCGCAGTTGCATTAGTTGAGTCATGTTTTCCTCAGATGGACCATTTAGGGGAGAGAGTTCCTCTCGGAGTTACGCTTGAGCATATAAAGAGAGATACTCGTGATGATCTGCAGTTGTTTGGAGAGGGAGGGCCTCGGTACCTGATAAGCCTGCGAGAGGATAGTTTGGAACAAGTCGAAGCAAGGCTGAAGGCTAGTGCCATTGAGATTCTTGGTCGAGGGCTGGTAACTACGGAACAGTCCGTTGAGATTGGCGAGAGTGTAAAAATCTCATCACAAGAGGCCTATGAGAGTTCTCTTGCGACGCTAAGAGAGTTGTTCCTCTAAAGGAGTGAGTGCAAAGGAGGGAATAGGTGGCGAAACCAAAGGCATTACGTATTCTAGAAAATCCTACTTCTGAAGAGGTGTTTGAGCTCGACAAGTTTCGTGAAGAGTGTGGATTAATGGGCGTTTGGGGTCATGAAGAAGCCGCAAACCTTGTATATCTCGGACTCTATGCCCAGCAACACCGGGGGCAAGAAGGTGTAGGCATCGTGTCGATTGATGCGCATGATCAGTCGGGTTCTGAATCGGTTCAAGATTCACCAGAATCAGGAAACGGTTTTCATGTTCATAAGGGAACATCTCTCGTATCTGATGTTTTTAAGCGGTTTGACTTTTCGAGGCTTCCTGGAGAACGAGCGATTGGCCACGTGCGTTACACTACTGCGGGTGGAAATCGCCTTGCTAACGTGCAGCCTCTCATAGCACATGTCAGCCTCGGAAAAGTCGCTATTGCGCATAACGGAAACTTAATTAATGCCGATAAGTTGCGAAGAGAACTTATTCGAGATGGAGCTATTTTTGGCACGTCATCGGACACGGAGGTCTTTCTGCACCTCATGGCGCGTGCTCCAAAAAGTATCTCTCTCGAAGAGGCAGTGATTCGAGCGCTCGATGAGGTGCAGGGTGCGTATTCGTTACTTATTGCTTTTCAGGACAGACTGATTGCGGTGAGGGACCCAGCCGGACTTCGCCCACTTGCAATGGCAAAACTTGATGGTGCTTATGTATTTGCTTCAGAAACCTGCGCATTTGATCTGATTGGAGCAGAATATGTCAGAGACATTCAGCCAGGAGAAGTTTTTATTCTCCATAGAGGCGAAGAAAAGTCATTTTATCCGCTTAAGAAAGCGCAACCAGCACCGTGCATCTTTGAATACGTGTATTTTGCTCGTCCCGATTCGCAGGTGTTTGAACGAGGGGTTTATCCGATTCGAAAACAGATGGGAATCGAATTGGCTCGTGAGCATGAGGTAGCTGCTGATATGGTGGTTCCTGTGCCTGACTCGGGAATGACAGCAGCCATTGGATATTCGCAAGAAGCGGGTCTTCCATTAGAGTTGGGGCTTATCCGAAATCATTATGTCGGAAGGACATTTATCGAGCCGAAGCAGTCAATCCGTGATTTTGGAGTAAAGATCAAGCTTAATGCCAATGCTGAGGTCTTTAAAGGAAAGCGTATTGTTGTTGTCGATGATTCGATTGTTCGGGGAACGACGAGTAAGAAGTTGATTGATATGCTCAGAAGAGCAGGAGCAAAAGAGATACACCTGCGCATCTCAGCTCCACCAACGACAGACCCATGCTATTATGGAATAGACACTCCAGAGAAAAAGGATCTGATTGCATCCCGTATGACTATTGAGGAGATTCGGGAATATTTAGAAGTAGACTCAATTGGATATCTCACTCTGGAGGGGCTCTATCGAGCCGTGGGCGCTCAAGAGGGGACAATGTGTAACGCGTGTTTCAGTGGGAAATATCCTCTTGGGACACCGAAGCAGTTGCAGCAATTACAACAAGAGCAGCTTTTCCAGGCTGGGCATGATTAGCTCCTGCGCTTGGTGAACTACGCCGGCCTTATTTTGTCATTACCCCTTTTCTGAATTCATTACGGAATAGAGGAGGGCCTACAGATTCTTGTTCGCGATATTTGCCGTCGTGGTCATAAAGCTCTGATGCTTCACTCTCTAAACGAAATACGGCAGCTCGTGCGATTTTCATCTCAGGATAGAGTAAAATTGGATTTGGTCCGTGATTGGCAAGCTCCAGCGTTACTGCTCTATCAGTGTGTCCCGGATAGACAAGCATCGCTGTTTGAACAATGGTAAGTCCGACTCGTGCTAGTGTGCTTCTTCCCTCAATGAAAAACCCGAGTGATGCCCCGACGCTAACCCGTTCAAAAGTTGCTCCAAGCACAAATGCTCCTGGATTGAGCATATATGGGGAATCCATACTTATCTGCTCTGTACGATGGTCTGGTGTTTTGCCATTTTTTACATCTACGACTGTTCCGGTCTCTGGGATGAGAATTTCCTTACCGAGGTGAAGTGTGATCCCAGCAGCTCGTACCATCTCTTCACCGAAGGGAGAGATTTTCAATTCTCCCGTTTTGAGTACTTTTCTCAGATCTGTGTCAGAAAGCATCATAGGACGAAGTTCTCCGGTTTGTGGCGCTCTTTTTTCTAGCTACTCTAACAAAGAGTATCACAATTTGACTCCATCGGAATGGGGCACTTTTGAATCATTCTATCTGTCAAGGGACTGAATTTGAGGAGAGTGAGGTTGATCTGCCCTCCATTCTATCGGAAAATCGAGAGGGAGTTTACACGGCTCACCAGTTTATCTTACCCTCTTGGGGAGAGATTGAAGTCAATAAACATACGAAAAGGTAGCATGAGTAAAGATTCAAACGTGAACAGTAATAGCTTTCGTTGGCTGCTTCTTGCTGGCTCGGTGGCAGTTGCCCTTACCATATTTTTATATCGTGTTGATAATCACCTAACGACTTCGGATAAGGAAGCCAGGCTAGGAGATACGCTGCGAACCTTAAGAACTGCCCAGTCTGAGGTGTCAGCCGGCGCTAGTGATGAGCGTCAGGTAGTAGGTGCTCTTTTGGAAGCACGCTCATTAAATAAGGATGATCATCATTCATCATCTGATGCGCATCATTAATTCTTTGAACTTTCGTGATGGAATACAGTGGCATCTCTCCCTGACCTTACTTTCGAGCTTCTTAAGAGATGATGAGCGCAGATTCGGGATGGTCATAGAGAAAGAGAATTCGCTCTCTGGTTGAGAAAAGGTAAGCTCATATGAAAAGGAGAGTTTCCCTTCTTCTCTGCGATCTCCGGTATCGGATAATGCGACTTCTTGTCTCTGCCAAAGGCGAGCAGAAGAGCTCATATCTCTCTGAGCGAGAGAAGACCGACTTTAATGAGAATACTCTTTCTCAAGAGATCAGGTGGTTGGAAGAGCAGTTAAAAAGAACCCCATATTGGTTCCAAGGGGTAGTGAAGATCGCTCATTTGAGGTTAACGGCTCGAGATTTTAGAGGTTGCTATGACGCATGTCAGGTCGCGAAACTCTTAGAAATGAACGAAAAAGAGCGTCGCCTGACTCGAGAAGTACTCTCGACTCTTTACCTCCGGTTGGGGGAGTTCGAGAAGGTCAAAGAGCTGCTTATGCCAATCTGTGAGGGGCAAGCTGCGAGTACGGTGGAGCAGGAGTTGCTTGCTGCGGCGCATATGGGCCTTGAGGAATACGAGCAGGCGGCTGATTTATTCGACCATTTTGAGAGTAGTGGGATTGGAGGGCGCACAAGACCCATATTGGAGTATGCGGAGCAGAAGAAATCGCCATCAGGGTAAGAATACGCGAGTTCTCCCCTGTTGTTCTTGTGTTCCTTGAATATACTGGAGGCGAGAGGAAACATTTGATGTGGTG